>CAZLPH010000082.1:0-6397 GCA_964561345.1 uncultured Candidatus Epulonipiscium sp. | reverse complement strand
CGTCAAACCCTATACCCTTTTCTGATTCCTTTACTCTATTAATAACAACAGCTGGCTCAAGACCTGCGTTAGCTACAATATTGTAAAGTGGGGATTCTAAAGCTTTTAGGATAATACGTGCACCTGTTTTTTCATCTCCATGTAATGTTTCCATTAACTTTTCAATTTCTTTAATAATGTGGATGTATGAACTTCCACCACCAGCAATAATACCTTCTTCTACAGCTGCTCTTGTAGCTGCCAGTGCGTCTTCAATTCTTATTTTCTTTTCTTTCATTTCAGTTTCTGTTGCTGCACCAACCTTGATAACTGCAACGCCGCCTGACATTTTTGCAAGACGCTCTTGTAATTTTTCACGGTCAAAATCAGATGTCGTATCTTCTAGTTGCTTACGAATCTGAGAGACTCTTTGAGCAATCTCATCTGGGCTTCCTGAACCATCAATAATAACTGTGTTTTCTTTTTCTATTTTAACACTTGCTGCGCGTCCTAACTGCTCAAGTGTTACCTCTTTAAGGTCAAGTCCTACTTCTTCTGAGATTACTGTCCCACCAGTTAGTGTTGCAATATCTTGAAGCATTTCTTTTCTTCTATCACCAAAGCCTGGTGCCTTAACAGCCACACAGTTAAATGTTCCGCGAAGTTTATTCACAACAAGTGTTGCTAGAGCTTCTCCTTCAACATCTTCTGCAATAATAAGAAGTTTTGACCCTGCTTGAACAATTTGCTCAAGAAGTGGCAAGATCTCTTGGATATTTGTAATCTTCTTATCTGTGATTAAAATATGTGGCATTTCAAGTACTGCTTCCATTTTGTCAGTATCTGTTACCATATATGGTGATAAGTAGCCACGGTCAAATTGCATACCTTCTACAACCTTAAGTTCCGTTTCCATTGTGCTTGACTCTTCAACGGCAATGACACCGTCATTAGATACCTTTTCCATTGCATCTGCGATTAAATTACCAACTTCCTCATCACCAGCTGAGATTGCTGCGACCCTTGCTATATGGTTTTTAGTTGAAACTAGCTGACTCATACCTTTAATAGACTCAACAGCAACTTTTGTTGCTTCTTGCATACCACGACGAATAATAATTGGGTTTGCACCTGCTGTAATATTTTTGAGACCTTCTGTAATCATGCCTTGTGCAAGTACTGTGGCTGTTGTTGTTCCATCACCTGCAACATCATTTGTTTTTGTTGCAACTTCTTTTACAAGCTGGGCTCCGATATTTTCATATGCATCTTCAAGTTCAATTTCTCTTGCTATGCTAACGCCATCATTTGTAATTGTTGGTGTTCCAAATTGTGAGTCTAATACAACATTACGGCCTTTAGGCCCAATTGTTACTTTAACTGCATTTGCTAACTGGTCTACACCTGATTGAAGTGCTTGCCTTGCTTCCATTCCAAATTTCATTTGCTTTGCCATTATATAGTCGCTCCTTTATTATTATTCTACGATTGCTAAAATTTCACTTTGACGTACAATTACATATTCTTCATCTTCCATTGTCACTTCATTACCAGCATACTTGGAATAAATAACTTTATCCCCTGCTTTTACTTCCATTATAACTTTCTCACCATCTACCATTCCACCAGGTCCTACTGCTAAAACCAACGCTTCTTGTGGCTTTTCTTTTGCTGTTCCAGTTAAAATAATACCTGATTTAGTTGTTTCTTCCGCTTCTAAATGTTGAAGTACAACACGGTCTCCTAAGGGTCTAAGTTTCATATAAATGTGCCTCCTATATTATAATTTCATATTTCTAGTTTTTTCATCTTTAGCACTCATCACTAAAGAGTGCTAACACATGTTTAATACTATGAGATTTAGGCTTTTTATGCAAGCTTAAATTTTGGGTGTTTTACGTGTTTTTATAGTTCTTATCTCTTCTTATCTCTTGTTTACTCTGATTTACTTCATTTTATATGGATTAATTTATCTTTGCCTTCTTATCTAGCTCTGTTTGTCTACCATAATAAAATAAATACTGCTGAGCATAGCCTGCATAGTTTCCGTACTGTTTACTAGCAAAGGCAATGATATCTTTATGATTTATTTCATTACCAGCAAAATAAACGTCTTCCATAATCCGTTTAATCCATACGTCTGTTGGGAATGTATCTGTTTTGTTAAGACCAAAAAGCAGAACACAATGGGCTACCTTTTCACCAATTCCCTTGATCTTCATAAGGTTCTCCTTGGCCTCCTGGGTAGACATGGCTGGTAGTGCTTCAAGAACCACTGTGTTGTCCATTACCTTTTGACAGGCATCCATTATATAGGGTGCCCTAAACCCTACCTTACACGCCCTTATTTCTTCTTCTGTGGCCCTTGATAACTCTTCTACTGTTGGAAATGCATAATAAACTTCCCCGTCTTTATCTATTACCCTCTCACCAAATGATTGACAGAGATTAGAAATACATTGCTGAATCTGAGGAATAGCTTTATTTTGAGAAATAATAAATGAAATAATCATTTCCCATGTGTTTTGCCTTAAAATCCTTATGCCACTTCCATATTCAATCGCCTTTTGCATATGCCTATCATCTTTAGATATCTGCTTAATGATATGCTCATAATCTGTTTCTATATCCAAATAATCTTTCCAAACCTCTTCATACTCGGAAATATTTGAATTATAGATTATAAGAGTTGTACTTTCTGGCTGTTGGGTTAACCTAATGCGCTTATTTTTAGCAATTACTGTATAGCTATTATTTGAAACCTTTTCATATCTAAATATTTGACCACATTCAAGGGTCTGCTTTAAATCAAAGTTTTTTAGCTCTTCAATAACGACTGCATTTTTCATAAAGTACATCTCTCCTCTTCTTGGCAATATACATTACTCCTTATCATTGCCATTTTAACATCTTTTATAAGCAAAATACAAATTAAAGTGTGTTATAATGGAATCAGAATAGGAGATGATTGAGTGAAAGATAATATTTACACCATTCCCTTAACAGATGCTTTTCATTCTGGCCATGAATGCCCATTTTGCTTTATCCATAATAACTTGCAAAATGACGCAATAGATTTTATGCTTCGCTCCGCTTATATGGCAGATGATATCCGGGAAGAGACTAATAAAACAGGGTTTTGCGGCATACATTATGAGCAGCTATATGACAATGGAAATCGCCTTGGTCTTGCTATGATGATGCATACTCATTTACTTGAGTTTAGAAGAAACTTGCTACCACTACTAAAGGATAATAATCCTCGGCAAACCGCTTCAAAATTTTCTATGTTTACCAAAAAAATCAACCCACAAACCACTAAGACCGTTGCAGACTCTAACAATACCATCTCAGAATATATATATAAAAGTGCTGAAGATTGTTATGTCTGTGATAAAATCGACCGTGACATGGCACGTTACTTAGATACCTTCTTTTTTATATGGAGGAGAAATCCTAAGTTTAAAGACCTGGTAATAAACTGTAAAGGCTTTTGCCTCACTCACTTTGCAGCTCTCTTAGACATGGCCCCCCTTAAAATTTCTGGGGACATGCTCCAGGATTTTTACCAAATCGTCATCCCCTTAACCTTGGAAAACCTTGACCGAATTGAAGAAGACCTATCATGGTTTATTGATAAATTCGACTATCGTAACAAAGAGGCACCTTGGAAAACATCTAAAGATGCTA
Source organism: uncultured Candidatus Epulonipiscium sp. (assembly GCA_964561345.1). Lineage (GTDB taxonomy): Bacteria > Bacillota > Clostridia > Lachnospirales > Cellulosilyticaceae > JAAYSX01. Next base: position 2,728 of record CAZLPH010000082.1, on the reverse strand, counting down.
TTCCAAGAGCCATTCAAAAGCTAGCCAGTACCTATGTAGGAATAGAATCTGACAAGGAATAGAGATGGGATGGGTTGGGGACGGTTCACAAACTTTGATAGTTTATAAAAAGGAGACTAATTTATGGATAAGATTACAAGCTTTACAATTGATCACCTAAAACTTAAACCTGGTATTTATGTGTCTCGAATTGACTATGTTGATGAGTCACCGATTACAACTTATGACATTCGCATGACAGCACCTAATGATGAGCCTGTCATGCATACGGATGAAATGCATGCCATTGAGCATTTGGCTGCCACATTTTTACGTAACCACTGTATACATGGTAATGATATTCTTTACTTTGGTCCTATGGGCTGCCGTACAGGATTTTATTTACTTATGAAAGGTAAGTTATCTTCTAAAGAGGTTGCGCCTTTAGTTATGGAAACCTTTGAGTTTATAAAAGATTTTCAGAATGATGTTCCTGGCGCATCTGCAAAGGATTGTGGCAATTATATGGATATGAATTTACCCATGGCACGTTATCAATCTAATAATTTCTTAGAAAAAACCCTATATCAATTAACAACAGATACTTTAAACTATCCTGAATAAAAACAAAGGACTTACGATGTGCACATATCGTTAGTCCTTTGTTTTTATTATCTCTCGTCCCCATCACTTTCCCATAACTCATCCATTAGTGAAGTAATTTCTTCTCTTCGGTCCACAGTACTTTCTGTGTCAACTGTAATTTGTAAAACATCTCCTTCTTTTGCTTCGGGCGGAATAAGTCTCTTTGGCATCTCTTCAAAAGAACCATCATCCTTTTCAACCATTGCTATCTCTTCTTCAATGCGATCGATTACAACTCTCATGTGCTTTCACCTCATATATTATTTTTCTGTGACCCACTCAATATCTTTGCCATCTGTAATAGCTGTTATGGTACCATCTGTTTGGGTATTAAAGTAGATAATATTATTATCTTCTAATTTTTGAATAATATCCTTATCTGGGTGACCATATTTGTTGTCTTTTCCTGATGATATAACGGCATACTTAGGGTTTACAGCTGCTAAAAATTCATCTGTCGTAGATGTATTACTCCCGTGATGTCCTAAATTTAAGACATGGGCACTTAGAGGATATCCACTCTCTAGCATGTCATCCTCAGATGCTTTTTCAGCGTCTCCTGTAAAAAGAAAAGTCATGGTTCCATATTTCAACCTAATAACAGCACTATAATCATTTATATTATTATAACTATCACTTACTGGGCCTACCATTTGGATATCCACCTTATGATCAAGTTCTAGGCTTACACCAGCCTTAGCTGCCTTGATTTTAAGGCCTTTATCTTTAACAGCTAGTAATACATCTTCAAAAGTTTTCGTTGTATGAGATACTTTTGGCATATAGATTTCACCAATATCGAAATTACGTATAACCGCATCTAAGCCACCTATATGGTCTGCATGTGGGTGTGTTCCAATGACATAATCAAGTTTCCCTATGCCTTTCTTATTTAAAAAGTCCACCATGTCATCTTCATCTGAATTATCTCCTGCATCAATAAGCATAGTCTTTCCTTCCGATGTGGTAATTAATATGGCCTCTGCTTGCCCCACATCTATAAAATCTACTGTTAGGTCACCCTTATCATGAGCCTGTAAATCCGACTCCTCTTCACTGGTCACTAGCTGAAATAGTGCTACAGCGATTATAATTAATAGAATATATATGTATTGGCGTTTGTCTTTCATGACTTGTATCCTCCTTTAAGGATTTTTGTGTATTCGTATTATGTCATATTAATTATACATGACTTTACATTAAGTAGCAAAGAACACATGCAAGTTAAAACCATGATTTATATCATAAAACAACGAAACGGGATAGTCCATAAAATGCAACTATCCCTTATGTTAAGCTATTTAATTTCCATGGTTTAAGTAGCAGTTCCTAAATCTTATAAGCATACGCAGCCTAACAACGGGTGTATGAAAAACTGCGTATGCCTGAGTGGTTTTGGTATACAATCACTGTTTATACATCTGACATATTTAATATATGTTACCTTTGTAATCTACGTGGCCTCCAGATGTATTGTAGATATGATCGCACTTATTAGGCTCTAAAATCATAATCCTATAATCTTACCCATTGCATCTATTTGCTTCAAAATAGATTACCTAGGGTTATTATAAATTATTATCTCCCAACGTCGTACATCACTTGATACCCACCTTGAATTAATTCAACTCTTTAACCACTCCTTATTAAGATGCCCTTTTAAGGGTATATCATACCTTATATTAATAGGTAATTTATTACACCCTAATAATAAAACCTTTTCCTTTTATTATCATGTATTAAATCTATAATTCCCTTTGCTATTGATGCTGATAAAAATATAATATTAATAACCATCCCTGCTATAGAAACGCCACGATCTCTTTTGTTTCCTATTCCTATGGCACCAAAAGCTGTTCCTACCACTGTTATAGGTAGGCCAATAATAGGAATAATCCATCCTAAAGATGCCACAATACCTAATATAAAAGAAGTCCATGCACTTTCATTTGATCTATTCATTTTATCACTCCTTAGGCTTTTTAATTTAAATATAAAAAATCAGACTATCACAATTGATAATCCGACCTTTTATACATATGTAATACTTAAAGCGGGTGATGGGAATCGAACCCACGTATGCAGCTTGGAAGGCTGCCGTTCT
>CAZLPH010000081.1:0-10683 GCA_964561345.1 uncultured Candidatus Epulonipiscium sp. | reverse complement strand
TTCATATAATAAGTGGTTTTTTCAATACCAAGTGGGTTATAACCATTGATTTGAATACAGTTATAGAACAACTTAATATTCACATCTCCTACAAATGGTGTAAACTGAACATCGCACCGGCGGTTTTGATTAACGTCTCTGAAGTTTCCGTTTCCTTGGGAATAAAATTCTGGAAGCATCTTAAAGAAATTATAATCTCTTTCCATATCACCATGTTTTCTAGAGTATAAGTAGAAAATCTTATCTTGTCCAAGAGTGATTGGAAAACCACCTCTTAAAACATTATCTAAATAGGTTTGTTTGCAGTAGAGATCAAAGATATCTGACCCTGTCTTGGTCTGAATTTTTCTTGTTACTTCCACTGTTAATGTTATTGCTTCAATATATTTTGTATCAAAATAGCCTTTTGATGCAGCCTTTTTAGAAAGCTCTTTTATGATTATTTTTGAGTCTGCTTGGCCAAATACTTCATGAATGACAAATTCCTCTTTTGGCTCTAATTTAAGAGCTTTTCCAAAAAAACAACATGGCATATCATTTTTGGTAATCTGAGCTTTAGTTACAAGTGTTTCAACTGGTTCTTGTTCAAAGGCAAGTGCCCTCTCAAGAGATGTATCATAGGCAAAAACATTCTCGGTATTAATAATAACCGGCAAGCTCTCGCCCCTACTTGTATAGGCAAAAGCAAAGTTTCCCCCAACTACTTCCGTCACTTGGGCTGTATCTTCCATACTTGCCCTAACGTGGAAAAATGGGATATTGCTTTCGTGATCTAAAACTTCCATCCATGCCTTTGCAGTTTGGCCCATTTCTTTTATAGAGGCTAAATTAACACCATATGGAATTACTGCTGGCATACCATCCAGTATTTCAATGTCTTTTTCCTTGTTATCTGTATTTTGGATTGTTACTGACCGGACGAGGGCCCCTACTTCTTCGTTTGGAAGGGTAAAGTACTTGACAGAAATCTTGAGGCCTGCTTCTTTATTGTCCTCCGTGATCTCTAACTCATTCATACCCGTATACATGATTTGTTTATTGGTTTCATTTGAAAAAGCCTCTATGGTCTTACCATCTACTTTAAGAAAAGTTCTAAATCCCAGGCGTTTTGTATTTTGGTAGGCTTGATGGGCTGGAAAGAACTCCATAATAGAGTGGTCCTTATCCTCTACGCCAAAACATGAGATGCACTGGCCACGGTTTACATAATGGCACCATAAAGGTATCCCCTTAGGGCCACTTATACCAGATAAGAAGTTTGAAAATGTTGGCTTAGTCCCATAATCTTCTATAAAAAATCTTTTTTTATTATCAATCATACTAATCCCCCTTTGTATTTTAATATCAATATGAACATATAAGATAAGCTAACGCTCCTTATATTACCCTTATTGTACAAAGCTTTCAAAACCCCATCAAGTCTCTATATTTTACTTGGTCTCTATATTTTAGATATGCATTCTTTTGCTTATTTCGGCTTTTATCTCTGCGCCTTGGAATATAAAGATAGCTGACAAGGAAATAATACTAAAACCAATACTAATGATAGAAGGGTAAACAACACCTAGTAGATCAAATCGTATGAATAACACAGGGATAATACCAAAAACCCCGTTCAAAAGCGCATAAGTTATATAGTCCTTGTCACTTAGGTGCATAATCTTTGCTGTGATATACATGATAATCATGGCTGATACACAGGCGATTGGTACAATATAATCCAATGACCACCCTCGCCACCCTGTCTTGTAATCCCAAAAGACAGCCAGAATAGAAATTATAACAACCTGCCAGACAATTTTTTTGGGGATATGATATCTTTTTTGGACAATAATGACCAGCCCACCCCAAATACTAAGGACGGCAAACATAAATAATATAGGCCAATTGATGTTACTTGGAAATATCATATTAATCCCAAAACTCACCACTAAAGCCACAATAGATATAAATATCATAATCTTAAGAGCCAAATGCCCCTCATAAAAAGATGGAATCTCTGGAAAGACATCTTCTACCTTGTCTTTTAACTCGTTTTCTAGTTTATTCTCGCATAATACGCATTTATCACGTTCTTCTCTTACATAGACCTTACAATGCCTACAGTACTTCATGTTCTCACCTCTTTACATATTTGATGTTATTTCTATTGCTATATCCCTACTTGAAAGAAATTGAAAAAACACTCTTTGTATATCCGTCTCTAGATGGGGTGATGTAAAAGTAATAACCAATGTATCATTATAGGAGCAAAATGTGATTTTGGGAACCCTTGCACTCACACATAGGCCGAATTGCTTGATATACTTTTCGAATTCTGGGGCTGTCTTAATTCTCCCAATATTTGATATTGAGGAACTTATCCCTCTATCTGTCAACTTGTTTGCAATCTTCATAAAGAAATCCTTTATGGTTAGTGGGACAATTCTAGCCACAGGATTTTTTTCAAGTTTCATAAATCTAGCAAGCTTTAGATGTATACTCTCCTCTTCAAGTCCCTTCTTAAATTCCTTATCCACATGGGCAATGATATCTTTAAATTCGGAACTCTTATTTTGAAAGTCATAGCCTATATTCATAGTCGTAAAGAAGTTTCTAGCAGTTGATGAATTGTAATAGCTACGTAGATTAACAGGAACTGAGAGAACCACTGGTTTTTTACGTTTGTTTTTGGGCATATCTAAAAAAACAGAATGCATAAGGAGTGAGGTTAAAAAAACCGTCATACTGGTGCCGTATTCTTTTGATAATGTTAAAATTTCGGCTACAGACATAGCCCCCTCAATTACTCTCATCTTATTCTCATCAATTCTCTTGCCCTTAATTTTATAGGCAGCTGTGTTTTTTTCACTGCTTATTTTGCTTCCTTTTATTTTGGACGTGTAATTCTTCCAAAAACTATCGTCCATCTTTTGACTTATTGACGCCCCATATTCAAACTTAGGTAGACTGCTACCGAGTTCATCTTTATAATTAATTGTCATATAATGAAATATTAAAGTTTCTAAAAACCATGTGGCGCCAACCCCATCAGTTAGGGCGTGAAATATTTCAACATTGATCCTTTTCTTATAATAAGAAACTCTAAAGAGTAGATTTTTTTTCCCCTCTATATAAATGGTCGAACAAGGACTAGTAGATTCTATTTCTACTTTAGGGTAAATATTACTGGATTCAAAATAATACCAAAAAAAACCTCGCCTAAGGATTGATTGATACATTGGAAAACTCTCCAGTGTTAAATCCACAGCTTTTTGAAGGTTTTCAGGGTTTACATCCTCATATAATTCCGCTGATATCCTATATACTTTTGTGTCCTTATTATTTGAAGTGATTGGAAATATCTTTGACGCATTATCTAGTTTTGTCCACTCGACTTTTGCTTTTTTATCTTTTGTTGTCATATCTTCCCCCTAATCTTTCGTGTCATTTAGAAAAGAGTTAATCCATTTGTATGCTAAGGCTTGTTGCTCAGTACTAATAGGTGTTGCTATAAACCCATGGATGGCATCTTCTACCCTGCGTATCTCTACATTGTTCCCAAATTCCTTAAGTTTATGACCATAGGCCTCACCCTCATCACGGAGTGGGTCATAGGCAGCGGTGATAATCAAGGTATCTGGTTGATTACTTAAGTCATTTGAGAGGATAGGAGCAACATAAGGATTTAATTTGTCAGCTTCACTTGCAACATAAAGATCTAAATAATCTTGTATCTTTTGTGACGTTAAAATATAATCGCTCCCATTTTCTTGAACAGAAGCATAAGGAGAGGTCTCGGAATGATCATAATTAGTAGCAGGATAAATTAAAATCTGCTTTTTAGGATAGAGCGCTTTTCTATCCCTACTCATAAGAGAGACAACGGCAGCTAAATTTCCCCCGGCGCTATCACCTATTAATGTGATGTTTTCTTTTTTACAATTTAGGAGCTCTGGCATTTTCAATATTTGTTGGGTAACATAGTAGCAGTCTTCCGCCCCTTTTGGAAAGGGATTCTCAGGGGCAAGTCTATAGTCCACAGATACCACGATATGCTCCGTGTGATCGGCCATATTCCGGCACACATTCGTATAGCTATCAATATCCCCAGTAACCCAACCACCACCATGGAAAAATATAAGTACTTTTACAGTGTTACTTTCCTTGGGAATGAAAATCCGAAGGGGAATTTCTCTCCCTTCCACTTCCATCTTGTAATCTAATGTCCTATATTCGCTCTTAATGGGTGGATTAAAAAAACTAAGAACTTTCCGATATATTTTATAGTTCTTTTTTAAATTTAAATGTGGGATAGATAATATCTTTATAATCTTTTTCTTTATTGGCCTCATGGAATCCCTGCTTTCTAAAAGTAGTCTTATTACAATTATACCCTAATTAAAGTGTTTTTGCTTGAAAGAGTCAGCTCTTTAAATGTTAGAGAGCAAATAAATCCTCTCAGGCCTAAGCCTAAAAGGATTTATAATAGTGATATTCTACTGCATCGGGATTAACTTTATATAATCCTCAAGGCTACCATTATTTAAGCAGCATTCGATTATTTCTCTTCCAAGTGGACTAAGGTCCGGTGTTAAGTATTTTTTTAGTTCTTTTTTAAAGAAATCAGTTAGGATGGTTGCGCCTTTATCATAGGCCTCGTTACCAACTTCTAACTGAAGGTTAGTTTGTAGTAATCCTTTAGGGAGATCGGTTCCATCTACTTTGAGTTTATTTAATGTATATCCTAGAATTGGGCAGCGGGCGTCTACTAATTGTTCGCTCTTAAATTTAGCACTTCCCCATCTTGCTAAATACTCTCTGACGACCCATTGGGGAGCAAATCCTACATTATAGGCACCTATATTTTGATTTGGTATTAAAACATATCTTGTGCGAGGGGTATTTTGAATTTGCTCAAGAAGCAAGTTAGCTTGATGGGTCATTTTACCAGTGGCAAATGGCCAGTAAGATCCAACCCCTTCACTACTCATTCCTTCTGAATCAATGATACTTGGGTTATCATGGCCTCTAGGAGCTGCTAGGCGCCATAACCATGCCAGTGCTGGCGGCAGGATATGTAGACACCCCATAATCCCGTATGTCGGTTGTTCTTTTGTGCAAAGTGGCGCTCTTACGCCGAAGCTTCTAATATCTACCTCTACTGGTCCGTCAATAACCCCTGGAACAAGGTTTCTTGGCATAATAACCCTTGGGTTAGGACAAGGAAGGCCGTTTGAATCTAATGTATGTTCCCATATTAAACAAGTTGAGTTTGGTTGGGCTTGCATATTTAAGAAGATTAAAGGCTCTTTTGGGTGGATACAAATTTTCTCATGGTAGGGCGCTGTGCCATACTCAGTAATATGATTGACTCTTAAAAACCAAGCACTTTCTGCATCTTTTACAACTAATTTATAATTTTCTTTTTGAAAATCTGGATGACAGATAGCCATATCATCTGTAATAGGATTAAGCTCGCAAGTATCTGCCATTTTTAAATATAATTTTTCTGATGTCATAGTGTTGGTACCAAGTAGGAGCCTACCATCAATTTCTCTGTGAAGCTCTTCGATCATCTCACTTTTACCACCACCGCTTGCGCCTTCATGCATAATGGTTACGGTATTGTCGTATGGTGTTGTTACTTTAACAGTAGAAGCGTGTAGTGTAACCCAGTCTTCTAACTCACCAATGTTAATAAGGACACCATAAATACCTTTTTTAGCACTAGGTCCTGGGTAAAGGTTAAATGAAAAAACCTCATGAATATCTTCTAGTCTATTATGAACAACAACTTGTTTGCCATCATAATGTGTGTGCCTAAATGTAGGCGCCAAATATATAATTGAAACAGGTTTAAAATTATCTGGCATTTGATCTTTTGGTATAAATCCCTGTAAATCTGCCAAAGCAGCAGCAAAAAAGCCAGCATTTTTAGGGGCAACTAATAAACCAGGATAGCCATATTCCTTATCCCCAGCCATAAAGGGCATAACAATAAGTTCTTGATTTTTTAGCCATTCAAAGGTTTCCACCCGAACAGATTTAAAATCTTGCTCGTATCTTTCCTCATAACGAACTTTATCTGTTTCCTTATTATCAGCGATAAACATACAATCTGGGTCACGCCTTCTCATGTAGTCTTCACTATAATTGACGGCAACACCATTTTTACAGCTTGTTACAGTTGCTTCTTCATATTCCCCAAGCTTGTCAATATCATAAGTTACCTTAAATACGCTTTCTTTACTCTCACCCATAGATAATTCTATTAAATGTTCCCTATCAATAGGAATGGTTATACTTTTTGCATTTTCCAAGATCGCCATAACGTCTTTGCTAAGAACTAATTTGTTGTTTAATTGTGTCATCATGATGTACCTCCAAAGTTTCTATTGTAGTTTTTATATCTTATCACAGTCATCTTAAAAGCACAATACTTTTTCGCTATAATTTTCTGTTAAATGATTTTTATTTAAATAATCATTTAACAGTTAAGTGTTGCAAAAAAACAGAAAAACAATAATAAATATATAAAACGCCTATAAAATAAAGGATTTCTAATATAATTGTTAGGGGAATCCCCCTTGCTTATCAACTTAGGATAAGTAAATAAGTACTATTTTTGCAAGAAAAATAAAAGATAATTCACAAATTTCATTTTAGGTATAAAAAAGCAGATGACGCATATGCGCCATCCGCTGATCATTTTATTTTATTTTCCTTGATAGTCTATTATGAAAAGAAGTTTACTAAAAAGATAATAACGGCTATGATCAATAAGAGATTAATTAACTTTCCTCCTATTTTAAATAGTAATCCTACTGCCCAAAGAATAATTGCTGCTCCAGCAATTACTTTTAAAAATTCCATAATAATTCTCTCCTTTATTTAAAATTCACTAAATCTATCTCAGTATTGCTTCCTGAAATAATAGTATCATGATTAAAGTGATTTTTCAAATAAGGAATATGAAAACTTGGTTGGTTGGAAATAGCACACTGGCCAAAATCCACAGCGGCCATTTCTGTCATTTCATGAATTTCCTTTTGATAGCTTCCTACACGATATAAGGGTTGCATACTAAAGAGCTCATCTAGCTTTTTAAGCATTTGCTTTGTTTCTTCCTCTACAAAATCCTGTTTCAGGATCAAATACGTGTTTATAATTTTCAGATCGCCTGGTATATTCTGCTACAATCTCAGTTTTCCCAAGGCGTTTGGCCACTTGGGCAATACAGAGATCACCGTAAGCATTGTCTAGTGTATTATTGACGCTTTCTTTATAGAGTTCCCTAGGTAAATAACCATAGCTTCCAAAAAAATCTCTAGTATTTCGCCTTCTACGATACCTTTGATAGCACCATCTGCTAAGACAGCATCTATCAGTGTCCCCGGCATAATACCACGTTCACCTGGCGATATCCATCATGGTAACCAACCTTCACCTTTATAAAAGTTAATAAAGCCTTCTAGTATTTCTTTTAGTCGTTCAGGGGCAACAATAGATAACAAGGCATAAACTGTTCTATAAGTATCCCAGAAGCCATTATCTGTATACATATACCCCCCTACCAATCTCACCGGTCTTGGTTATATGGTGTATAATTTCCTAATCCTCGTTATATTCATGGAAGGTTCTAGTGAAAATCAAACTTCTATATAAGCATGAGTAAAAAGTCTTTAAGTCTTCCTTCTTGCTTTAATATTTCTAAGCCTTTTTTCCAACTTCTCTTTGGAGGTTTATCTTAGCCTGACGGGGGCTAATAAAAGAAGTGCCTAATTTAACTTGTAAAGATTCTTTCTCTGGAATTTTAAAAGCAATATTGACGCCAAGTCCTAGGCCTTTTCCTAGGAGTCCTTGTTGGTAGATTCCATCTGCTTGTGTAATAACTGTGTTTTCTAAATCAATTTCTTGATTGAAGGTCATACAATAGTAAATCCTAAAGTCATCACTAGCACCACCACTTAAAGCCTTTGTGTATCCTACTAAGCTTTTGTTTTCAGCATCTAGCTTAAACTCTGTTTCATATTCAAAAGGTAAAAAAGCAAACCTTGGAATTTCTTTATGTTCCCATTCTATTTCAAAGATTGCACACCGGTCTATTGGTACAACTTGCATTTTTACTGTATACCTTAAGAAATTTTGAGGCATAACGATGAAGCGACCGTAGTCTCTCATCCATGGGCTTGGCTGATGGGTTAACCTGATTCCCTCTAATTGTCTATGTTCAGGATGAAAAAACCATCCGTCTGAACTTTTTTGTGTTTGAATACAGAAATTATTCATTCTACCATTAACTTTATTATGGTGAATAAAAATTAGCAACAAATATAAAATTATTTTTAGTTGAGATTGTATAGGGCGAATGAACAAGTAAAACAGGCGCCTTACTATGGAAGCAAGACACCTGTTTTATTTACTTATTATCGTAGAGAATTATTCTGCTACAAAAACAACGTCATATTCTTTTAACCCTTCTTTTGTTGCAGGCTCTATTTTCTGGTCAGGATAATTGATAAAGCTACCCTTCACATGGCTTTGATCTTTTGTATACCAGTGATACTTTTGAGAGGACCAGTTAATCTTATTGGTGGTTATAGCGGGATCAACCATAGGTAAAACAGTTCCTTCCCGAACCAATGCAATACCACCCAAATCACTTGCCTTTATAGTTACCCACCCTTGGCTATAGAGGCGATGGCTAAATAAATCTACCCAGTGACCTTTTGGAAGATATACTTGTCGAGTTCTATTTTCTGTAAAGAGGGGGGCTACCAAAATATCGTCTCCAAACATGTATTGATCCTCTAAACTATAACATCCTGGATCTTCAGGGAATTCAACAACCATTGCTCTCATCATAGGAAGGCCTAGCTGGCTACATTTTAGTGCTTGTCCAAAAATATAAGGCATTAAGCTATATCTAAACTGCATTTGTTTCTTAAATAAGGCAAGAAAATCTTCTGAAAACTTCCATGGCTCCTTAGGTGCCGCACCGTGACAACGCATATGAGAGGTGAATATTCCCATAAACATCCAGCGTCCATATAATTCCTCTGGCGTTTGTGTAACAAAACCGCCGATATCATGACTCCAATAAGAAAAACCACTCATTCCAAGGGAAAGTCCTCCGCGTAAGACTGAAAGCATACCCATATCGGTATTTTCGGTGTCTCCGCCCCAATGGATTGGATAGCGCTGGCTTCCAGTCCATGCACTTCGTGCCCATATAATTGATTCCCCAGTAGATCTCTTTGTAATATCAGAAACAGCTTTATTGTATCTTAAAGGATATAAATTATGCTCATACAAAGCAGATTTGCCCGAATGGTAGACACCTGACATTGGTGCGGCCTCGCCAAAATCGGCTTTTATTGCTGAGATACCTAAATCAAACAAATTCCCTAATTTTTTCTTGTACCAGTCAATGGTTTTAGGATTTGAGAAGTCTAGAATAGCATCTTCGGTGGGCAATATTCCATCTGCATTAAATATAGCCAACTTATCATCTATTAATTCTTTAAAAAGGGGATTTGTAGGTGTAAAATAGGGTAACTGCCATAGGGATATGTGATAACCATCTTGTTTTAAGTTCTCTATCATGTTTTTTGCATTAGGAAATCGTTGACTAGAAAATTGGTAATCACAGTTCCACTCTTGCTCAAACCATCCTGTGTCTAAATGAATAAGATCACAAGGGATTTTGTGTTTCTTGAGCTGGGTGACCACGTCTAGAACTTCTTCTTCTGACTTGTAGGTAATTCGGCTCATCCACAAACCGAAACTCCACAGGGGTGGTAAAGGACTTTTTCCTGTTACGCTGCTATAGCTCCTTAGAATCTCTTTTGGTGCACCAACCATGAAGAATAAATCCAGTCCATTATCACCAGTGAAAATAGTTTGAGATTCCTGATAATCACTTGCAAAATCAAATACGCAAGGAGTAGATGTATGTGTAAAGACGCCATATCCCCTAGAACTCATATAGAAAGGAATCGGCTTATACATTTCACGTGTCTCACAGCTATGAGGATCTTTCGTAAACAAGGTCATACGCTGGCCTGCTTTATCTAGACGTGTAAAACTTTCTCCCCCGCCATAGAAGTGCTCACCAGGCATTACACTAAGGCTAATTGCTGAGTTCTTGCTACGTGTTGTATAGGATTGAACAAAAGATAGTGGTATTATCTTATCATTATGAAGACATTTACTGTCACTGGTGTGTAACGTTTTGGTTAGCAATTTTTGGTTTTTATCTTTTAGTGTAATAGAAAAAGGGGAAAAACAAATATGTACAGACATTTCTGTTGTCCATAAGATAGCACTATTTTCTTCCTCACTTACTTGAACATCCGTATATTCCACAATAGGCTCAAGCATTAACGATTCCTTATGTTTTGGCGTATTGTTATCAAATAGGGTCGATATCCTAAAAATATTAGGGGCATAAAATTTAAATTTAATTTGAAAAGATGGATTTTCTGTATAAACTGCCGGAAATACCCATGCATTAGTTTTTTCAAAAGGAGCTGAACAGCCGCTAAATGCATATCTTCCCTTACGCTCCATACGCGAAAAATTAAGGGTAGCAGTTTGCTGTTTTGGATCAAAATTAGTAAGATCACTTATGTGAAAATAGGTGTTCCCCAAAGTAAAAAACGGTTCACTGACATCTATCTCATCACCTAAATAATGCAT
>CAZLPH010000080.1:0-10692 GCA_964561345.1 uncultured Candidatus Epulonipiscium sp. | reverse complement strand
AATATTAAAATAGATAATTATCCCATAAGAAAAGTAATCAATAAAAGCCTAGATATTCCTGTATATGTTGGAAATGATGCGGATTGTGCTGCCTTAGGAGAGGTAACAGCAGGAAGTGCAAAGGGATGTTCTGATGCAATTATATTAACACTTGGGACAGGTGTAGGTGGTGGAATTGTCTTAAATGGGGATGTTTATAAGGGTAGCTTTCCAGGTGCTGCAGAGCTTGGGCACAGTGTCATTGTTTATAAGGGGAGACAATGTAGTTGCGGAAGAAAAGGTTGTTTCGAGCAATATGCATCTGCCACAGCTTTAATAAGTGATGCAAGGGATGCAGCCAAAAACAATCCAGACTCAAGACTGAATTATTATATTGGCGGCGACCTGGCTAGAATGAACGCTAAGATTCCTTTTGACGCAGCTAAAGATGGTGATATCGTTGCACAAGGCGTTGTTGATCAATATTTGGATTATTTAGCATGTGGTATCGCCAACCTAATTAATACCTTTAAACCAGAGATGATTATAATTGGTGGTGGCGTTTCTAGGCAAGAAGAAAACCTCACAGGGCCACTGACTCAAAAGGTTCTAGGAGAAGTATATGCAGGTGATTTACAAACAAAAATTCAAGTGGCGACCTTAGGTAATGATGCCGGAATTATTGGGGCAGCAATGCTAGGCAAATAAAACATAAAAACCGCTGTTTTATAACAGCGGTTTTTTTATACACAAATAAAGGAGATTAAACGTGGCAATCCACACCACAAATGGAAGATAATAACAAGTTATACCCAAAATGTGGATAAAATGTGGATAACTATGGGTAAAACAAAAACATTTCTAAAAGATGTTGACATTTGCTTTGATATTTGGTATTATTCAATGTGTTGGTAATGATCCTTGATAGCTCAGCGGTAGAGCATCCGGCTGTTAACCGGAGGGTCGCAGGTTCAAGCCCTGCTCGAGGAGTTTACAATTTAGGGGTATAGTTCAGTTGGTGGAACGTCGGTCTCCAAAACCGAATGTCGTGGGTTCGAGTCCTGCTACCCCTGTTTGAAAGACACTATATAAGGCCTGGTGGTACAGTTGGTTAGCACGCCGCCCTGTCACGGCGGAGGTCGAGGGTTCGAGTCCCTTCCAGGTCGTTTTTTTATGCAAAATTTTGGTCGCTTAGCTCAGCTGGGAGAGCACCTGCCTTACAAGCAGGGGGTCGTAGGTTCGATCCCTACAGCGACCATTATGTTAAACAAGCTACAGCCCTTCACATATGTGAAGGGCTGTTTGTGTATAATAAAGAATAAATATAAGGAGGTTTAAAGATGAGAGTTGGAATAAGTTATGATGTGCATAAATTAGTAGACGATAGAGATTTAATTATAGGTGGGGTTACCATACCCTATGAGAAAGGCTTACTTGGGCACTCTGATGCGGATGTCTTAACCCATGCCATTATGGATGCCATACTGGGGGCCATAGGGGAAGGGGATATCGGTAAGCACTTCCCAGATACAGACCCCTTATATAAAGATGTCTCAAGTTTAAAGCTTTTAGAGCATGTTTGTAAGATTTTAGATAAGGCGGGCTATGAAGTTGGCAATATCGATTCTACAATTGTTGCTCAGGAACCTAAAATGAGTCCCTATATACAAGAAATGAGAGAAAAGTTAGCGGCTATTTTAAAGATAGACGTGAATCAGCTGAATATAAAAGCAACAACAGAGGAGGGGCTCGGTCTTACTGGGGAAGGTCAAGGCATATCTTCTCAGGCCATAGCCCTTGTTAAAAGAAAGTGATATATCATATCATTAGCTCTTACTTCATATAATTAGAGTAATTAATAGAAGTAGGAAGGTGGTTATATGCTTATATATACCGTCCAAGAAGGTGACACCCTTTATAATCTTGTAAAAACCTATGGTTTAAATGTTGAACAAGTCCTTAAGGAAAATGGTCTAGAAGAGATACCTATTCTAATTCAGGGGCAAGCCCTTATTTTTCAGCTAGAGAGATTAGAATATACTGTCCAAGAAGGGGATACAATAACAAGTATTAGTAGGAAGTTTAATATATCGCCTATTAATATAATTAGGGATAATAATTTAGACAATGCTGATGCCCTATCTGTTGGAATGGTAATTGTCATTAATGGCAACAATGAAATTCTAGGAACAATGGAGGTTAATGGCTACATTGTCCCTGAAACACCTGAAATTGATAAGGCGGTTGTGGAAGAAGTTGGCATGGACCTAACTTATATAACCCCATCTAACTATATTGTCAATGAAGATGGCACTTTAAGGGATTTTGATGACGATGCCATTGTAGAGGCAAGCACCCAGATGGGAATTACCATGCTTATGAGCATTAGTAATGCAGGAGGGCCGGGTTTTGACCCAGAGCGGGCAAGGGTTATTTTCTCTAGTATAGAGGTCCAAGATATACTATTTAATAATATATTAGACGTTATGCAGGCTAAAGGATACAAAGGTCTTAACATTAATTTTGAAATGTTATACCCAGAAGATCGCTATTTGTATAATGATTTTCTAAGAAGGGCTGTTGCGTTTTTCAGTCCCTATAACTATCCTGTGTCAACAGCTCTAGTTCCTAAGACTTACGATATGACCACAGGCAAATGGTGGGGAGGTCATGATTATAAAACCCAAGGAGAAATAGTGGACTTTATCATTGTCATGACCTACGACTGGGGATGTGGTGCTTGCCCGCCTATGGCAGTAGCCCCGGTTAATGAAATTGTAAAGGTATTAGATTATGCCGTTTCTGTTATTCCAAGAGATAAGATTTTAATGGGTGTTCCATTTTACGGTTTTGATTGGAGGCTACCTTTTAAAACAGGGGATATGGGGAGACTTGTGGACTACACAAGTGCCTTGCAACTAGCAGTTAAGTACGGCTCTTCAATAGAATTTGATGTCTTAGCCCAGGTTCCTTATTTTTATTATTATACCCCTGAAGGAATCCGTCATGTGGTTTGGTTTGAAGATGCCAGAAGCTTTAGGGCAAAGTATGAACTGGTTGATAAATATAGCCTAAGAGGTGTTAGCTACTGGGTTTTAGGATTATCGGCGCCACAAAATTGGATTGTTCTTAGAAACATGTTTTTAGTTGCACAATAGATAGCCATATATTATAATGAAAGAAGCAGTTAATGTAATAGATACAGTTAGCTTATTAGGAGGAAATTTGAATGAATCAACTGGAAAAAGTAAGATTTGCACCAAGCCCAACAGGACATTTACACATTGGTGGTGCTAGAACAGCACTTTTCAATTATCTAGAAGCAAAAAGCAAAGGTGGTACATTCTTACTTCGTATAGAAGATACAGATGAGGCAAGAAGCACAACGGAATCTGAAGATGTTATTATTGAAGACCTACGCTGGCTTGGAATCAACTGGAATGAAGGAATTGAAGTCGGCGGGGATTATGGCCCTTACCGTTGTACAGAAAGACCTGACATATATAAGAAGTATATTGATGCCTTACTAGAAGAAGGTAAAGCATATAAGTGCTATTGCACGACTGATGAAATAGAAGCGGAGCGTGAATCTCAACGTGCCAAAGGTGAAATGCCACGTTATGCGGGTAAATGCAGGGATTTAAGCAAAGAGCAAATAGAGGCATATGAAGCTGAGGGAAGAATTCCAACAGTTCGCTTTAGGGTGCCAGCAGACAAAGATATTGTTATTCATGATAAGGTTAGAGGGGAAGTTGTATTTGAAAGTAACGGTGTTGGTGACTATATTATAGCTAAGGCAAACGGAACACCAGTTTATAACTTTGCTGTTAGTATTGATGACCACCTAATGGAAATTACAACAGTTATCCGGGGAGAGGAACATTTATCTAATACCCCAAGACAAGTTTTAATCTATGAGGCTTTCGGTTGGGAGCCACCAAAGTTTGCACACGTATCATTAATTCTTGGGGAAGATAGAAGTAAAATGAGTAAGCGCCACGGCTCAACCCATGTTGATCAATATAGAAAAAAAGGCTACTTGCCAGAAGCTATTATTAACTTTTTAGCACTTTTAGGGTGGTCACCAGAAGGTGAAGAAGAAATGTTCACCCTTAAACAATTAGAAGAAATCTTTACCCTTGACCGTGTTAGTAAAAACCCAGCTGTATTTGATGTTAAGAAGCTTAACTGGATCAATGGTCAGTATATTAGAGCCAGTGACTTAGATTATATAACAAAGCTATGTATTCCGTATTTATTAGAGGCAGACCTAATAACAGATAAAGACGTAGAAGCGCGTTATGACTGGATCAAGATGCTTGTATCAGCCACACGTGGTAACTTAGATTATCTTGCTCAAATTACAGACCATGTTGGTGTTTTCTTTGGTGACACAGTGGTATTAGAAGATGATGCAGCAAGAGAAGTAATGACACCTGACCACGTTAAAGTAGTCCTAGAATCTTTTAAAGAAAAAGTAATGGCAGCAGACGAGATTGATTTAGGATTTGCAAAGTCTGTTTTTAAAGACGTTCAAAAGGACACAGGAATCAAAGGTAAAAACTTATTTATGACAGTTCGTGTAGCCCTTACAGGCCAATGTCATGGACCAGAAATGCCAGATATTATTCAAATTTTAGGTAAAGACGGAATGACTAAGCGTATTAATACATTCATTTAACAAATAAAATAACTTCGTCTCTGTATTAAGAGGCGAAGTTTGTGTTAGGGGGGATAATGTGGGCCGTCTTTCAGAAGAAATTAATGCAATCAAACAAAGAGACCCTTCAATTAAAAGTTCTGCAGAAGCGTTTTTATATCCAAGCCTATATGCCATGCTATTTCATAGAGTATCACACAAACTATATAAAATGAGATGGTTCTTTTTGGCCAGACTTATTTCACAAATATCTAGAGGTCTTACAGGTATTGAGATTCATCCAGGGGCTAAAATAGGAAAGAGGCTATTTATTGACCATGGTATGGGCGTTGTCATTGGCGAAACCTGTGAGATTGGTAATGATGTAACCCTTTATCACGGTGTAACCTTAGGGGGGACAGGTAAAGAGGATGGCAAGCGTCATCCAACCATTGGTAACAACGTAATGATTAGCGCAGGGGCAAAGGTGTTGGGGCCTTTTAAAGTAGGAGACAATGCCCGTGTAGCAGCAGGAGCAGTGGTTTTGCAAGAAGTTCCAGCAGATGCAACAATTGTTGGTATTCCAGGTAAGATCGTTAAACACAAGGGCAAACGGGTAGATCCTTGTAACATGCTAGACCAAGTAATCCTTCCTGACCCAGTTCAAATGGAAATTTGTAAATTGACCCGTATGGTTACGGAACTGAGCCATAAGGTTGAACGTTTAGAAGGTGGTGAAGTTTCGCCATACAATCAAGAAGAAATCTCATGCTTATGTGACCATGAGGCGTGTACCATAAAAGGTAATTGTGTTTTATTTGAAACCTATAAAGAAGAGCAAGAGAAATAGAAAGTGGGGAGAATAATGAGTATTAGACTTTATAATACATTAACAAGGCAAAAAGAAGAATTGATACCAGTGGAAGCTGGCAAAATTAAAATGTATGTTTGTGGCCCTACGGTCTATAACTATATTCATATTGGAAACGCTCGGCCCTATATTGCATTTGATGCCGTTCGCCGTTATTTAGAGCATAGAGGATTTGATGTTAATTACATTCAAAACTTTACAGACGTAGATGATAAGATTATAAAATATGCAAATGAAACAGACCAAACAGCTGAGGAAGTTGTAGAGTTTTATATTGCAGAAACGTTAAAAGATGCAGATGCCTTGAATGTTAAACGTGCAACAGTTCACCCAAGGGTTACCCAGGAGATGGATTCTATTATAGCCTTAATTGAAAATCTTATTATTAAGGGTCATGCTTATGAAACAGATGGAATGGTTTATTTTGATACAGGAAGCTGGGAAAGTTACGGTAAATTATCTCAAAAGGTTCTTGATGAGTTAGAGCATGGGTCACGTATAGCAGTAGATGCTGAAAAGAAAGGTCCCATGGACTTTATTCTTTGGAAGCCTAAAAAAGAAGGGGAACCGTCATGGAAAAGTCCCTGGGGTGATGGTCGCCCAGGCTGGCACATAGAATGCTCAGCTATGAGTAAGAAGTACTTAGGGGATACAATCGATATTCATGCCGGAGGTGAAGACTTAATATTTCCTCACCATGAGAATGAAATTGCTCAAAGTGAGGCAGCGTCAGGAAAGTCTTTTGCAAAATACTGGATTCACAATAGTTTTTTAAATATGGATAACAGAAAAATGTCAAAGTCACTTGGTAACTTCTTTACCCTTCGTGAAGTGGGAGAAAAGTTTGGCTATGATGTGGTGCGGTTCTTTATGTTAAATGCCCACTACAGAAGTCCAGTAAGTTTTAGTGAGGAACTTATGGAATCAGCTAAAAGCAGTTTAGAACGTCTTCAGAATGCTAAAGCCAACTTAGAGTTTTACATGAGTAATAATAAAGTGAAAACCATAAAAGAAGAAGAGCTAAAGCTGGGAGAAGAGCTGCCAAGCTTTGAAGTGAAATTTCATCAAGCTATGGAAGACGATTTTAATACAGCGGATGCAATTAGCAGTATTTTTGAACTTGTAAAATGGATTAATATGCATGTTAATCAGGAGACATCAGTAGAATTTACCAAACGGGCATACGATGAATTTATGAAACTATGCGATATACTAGGAATATTTTATGATGCACCCAAACAAGATAAAGCAGATGGTTTAAGTGATGATGAAATAGAAGCTTTAATAGCAAAACGTACATTTGCCAAAAAAGAACGGGATTTTGCTATGGCAGATGGTGTGAGAGATAAGCTTTTAGAAAAAGGAATTGTTATTGAAGATACACGACAAGGTGTTCGCTGGAAACGTTTATAATTAAGGAGATAGATATGATCGATAAGACAAAAGAATTACTAGCCCAGGCAAATGTAGGTAAAGCACTTAATGCAAGGGAGTATTCTCCCCTTGCACTTGCTTATATAGGGGATGCAGTATATGAAGTGATGATTAGAACTGTTGTTATTGGTATTGGAAATGCCAGAGTTAATAGATACCACCAGGCAACCAAAGAATTTGTACAAGCAAAAGGACAGGCAGAGTTTTACAATCATATCAAAGAAATACTGACAGATAAAGAAGAAGATATCTTTAAAAGAGGTAGAAATGCAAAAAGTGCTTCTTCAGCAAAAAACACAGATATTCTTACTTATAGACATGCAACAGGAGTAGAAGCCTTAATAGGTTACTTATATATAGACGGAAATATTGAGCGAATCTTAGAAATAATGACCTATGGACTTGAGAAAATAGAGGGGGCTAGAGCGTGATGACAAACTGCAAAGTAACATTATTAACCCATACCCCAGAACCAGAAAAATATATAGCAGCAGCAGCAAAATTATGTTATTCATCAAGTGATATAGAAGGTCTTTTAAGTCATCTAACCAAAGAAAGCATTGACTCTTTTGTAGAGATGCTAGGATCAGTTGGTCATGAATCACCTTTTGAACATGTGAGTTTTACCTTTGGTGTTGAAGGCGTTTCAAGAACCTTAACCCATCAATTGGTAAGACACCGTATCGGGGCCAGTTACTCACAAAAAAGCCAGCGGTATGTGACAGAAGGGCAATTTGAGTATGTTATGCCCCCAAGCATTCAGGGCAACCCTCAAGCGAAAGAGATATTTGTACAAGCCATGGAAGAAGATCAGAAAAGATATGATGACATAGTGGCTATTTTAGTAAAACAACACATAGAAACACTCGTGGAAGAAGGGCAAGATGAAAAGTCTGCAAAAAGAAATGCAACAAAAAAGGCTATTGAAGATGCTAGATTTGTGCTTCCCAATGCCTGTGAAAGCAAAATAGTTGTTACCATGAATGCAAGGGCTTTGTTTAACTTTTTTAGCCTAAGGTGTTGCACAAGAGCCCAGTGGGAAATAAGAGAGTTAGCAGATCAAATGCTAGAGCGTGTAAAAAAGGTAGCGCCAACGGTCTTTAAAAACTGTGGACCTTCTTGTGTTAGGGGAAAATGCAAAGAAGGTAAGATGAGTTGTGGCAGAACCATGGAAATGCGTAAAATATATATAACGCATTAGGAGGAAAATGTAAGATGTCAAATCAAACACAAAAATTTGTTAAAGGTGCCCTTATTTTATCTATAGCAGGACTTGTTGCTAAGGTATTAAGTGCATTTTTCAGGGTTCCATTAACGGCCCTGATTGGTGATGAAGGACTCGGCTACTATGGCCTTGCCTACCCAATCTACACCTTGTTTAGTGCTATTGCTATTGTTGGGATTCCATCAACTATTGCAAAGCTAGTAGCAGAAAAAAGGGTTCAAGGCAAGGATGCTGAAGGCCACCAGATTTTTACCCATACCTTCAAATTAATGTTAATGGTAGGGACGGTTATGTCAGCCATAGTTTTCTTAGGGGCACCTTGGCTAGTTAAAGTTCTAAACTGGGAAGCAAAGGCAATTTATTCTTTATGGGGACTAGGGCTTAGTCCGTTATTTGTCTGTATAATGGGTGTATACAGGGGATATTTTCAGGGCATGCAAGATATGGTTCCAACAGCCATATCACAAGTTGTAGAAAATGCGGGAAGATTTGTTATTGGAATTGCCCTAGCAATACTCTTTATGCCGGATGTTGCAAAAGCAGCAGGAGGTGCTACTTTTGGGGCAGTTGCAGGTGGGGTGTTTGGGTCTTTAATATTATCAATTATCTATGCAAAGAGACGAAAAGGTATTATGATTGAAGTTGAAAAGACGAAAAGGATTAGTCGTATATTGCCCTTTAAAGAAACGGCCAAAAAGGTTTTGTGGATTGCTATTCCCATATCAATAGGAGGGGCTGTAAATTCCATTATAACCATGATTGATTCAGGCCTTGTTGTAATGAGGTTAAGAGACTTTGGCATTACGCCATCAGTAGCTACTGGCTTATATGGACAATTAACCAAAGTTGCCACCTTTATTAATTTTCCACTTACCTTTGGAATGGCATTAATAATTGGACTTGTACCAAGTATTTCAGAAGCCATGGCTAGAAATGACCAAAAAGAATTACATGATAAAATAGAGCTAGGAACCCGCTTTGCCCTACTGATTTCATTGCCAGCTAGTATAGGGCTTGCGGTTTTAGCAAACCCTATTATGGCATTCATTTATCCAACCTATCCAGAGGGTGGGGAAGTGCTTGCAGTTGCAGCCTTTAGCATTGTATTTGTTATGTTAGGCCAAGCCTTAACGGGAATCCTGCAAGGAATGGGCAAGGTATGGGCACCTATTTATGCCATTATAGGCGCAGCTATTGTTAAAACAATTGCTAACTATATTCTTGTTGCAACATCTCTTGGCGTGACGGGGGCGGCTATTGCATCCATTGCAGGATATGGAACATTTACACTGATCAACTACTACGTTGTCAGACGAGACACGGGATTTAGATTAAACACGACATTTGTTGTTATAAAGCCACTAGTTGCCTCTCTTATTATGGGCGGGGCAGCCTACGGTGTATCCAAGGTTCTGAGTAAGATACTTGATATGTCCTCTATGAGAAATAATGCCGTGATGACATTAGGATCTGTTCTAGTTGGAGCAGTTGTCTATGTGCTTGTTCTGGTTATTACTGGTGGTATAAGTAAGGAAGATATTACACATATAAGAAAGCGGAAAAGTTAATCCGAAAAGGAGTTTGTTATTATGGCACAAAGAACATCAAGATCAAGAGGACCTAAAGGCAATAAAGGCAATAAAGGCAATAAAGGACCAAGAAATGAAAGTTTTAACAAAGATAGAAATACAAGCCCAAGGCCAGCTAGAGAAGAAATTAAAAAAGACAGAAACTCAAATCAAAGACCCACAAGAGATGAGTTTAGAAGAGATAGGCGCCAAGATAGAGAAGAAGCGGTAGAAACAGTCAGTAATGAGCTAATGATTATTGGAAGAAATGCAATTCTAGAAGCCCTTAATGCTGATAGAACAATTGATAAGCTTTTTGTACAAACAGGTAGTAATGAAGGGTCTATTAGGAAGATTATTGCAGAAGCTAAGGATAAGGGGATTCTTATTCAAGATACTGAAAAAATCAGACTAGATGCAATGGCAGCAGGAGACGGCAGACACCAGGGTGTTATTGCATTTGCATCTGCTCATGAATACGTCAGAGTAGAGGATATTCTAGCAGCAGCTCAGGCAAAAGGGGAAGACCCATTTATTGTTATTATGGAAAATATCCAAGATCCTCACAACCTAGGAGCAGTTATTCGTACAGCTAATGCAGCAGGTGCTCATGGCATTATTATTCCAAAGCGACGATCTGTGGGCCTTACATCAGTTGTAGGAAAAGTCTCAGCAGGGGCAATTGAATATACACCAGTTGCTAAAGTAACCAACATTGTCAGAACCATAGACCAGCTAAAAAAAGAAGGGGTTTGGGTTGCTTGTGCTGATATGGATGGGGATTCCATGTATGAAACAGACCTTAAAGGCCCTATGGCTTTAATAATAGGTAGTGAAGGTGAAGGGGTTTCAAGACTGGTCAAAGAAAATTGTGACTACGTTGTATCCATGCCAATGAATGGCCGGATTAATTCCCTCAATGCATCAGTAGCTGCAGGACTGCTTATGTATGAAGTCGTAAGACAAAGAAAATACT
>CAZLPH010000079.1:6479-10717 GCA_964561345.1 uncultured Candidatus Epulonipiscium sp. | reverse complement strand
CTTCTTCTTCTACCTTCTGGGTCCCATCTCCAAAATAACGAATAAACTTAGACTTACAAGCTGGGCAAAGCTCTGGATTCTTAGCATGTTTACCACAATAATGACACCTTAAGCTGGCCCTTTTAGAATGATAGGTCATTGTAATATTACAATGGTCACATTTTATAACATAACCACAACTCCTGCAACTAACAAAGGTTGAGTGGCCACGCCTATTTAAAAACAAAATAACCTGCTCTTTCTTATCAACGGTTTCCCCAATAGCTGCGTGTAGCCTCCTACTAAAAACATACTTATTACCTGCTGCTAGTTCAAGGCGCATATCTGCAAATTCAACAGATGGCAATGGCCGGTCATAAACCCGCTTGCTTAATTCCAAAAGGGTGTATTCCCCAGTTTTAGTCTTATGGTAAGTTTCAATATCTGGGGTAGCTGTTGCTAGAAGCAGCAAGCCATTTTCTTGCTTCATTCTATGCTTAGCCACTTCTTTGGTTTGATACTTAGGTGTTGTTTCTGATTTGTAAGTGGTTTCATGTTCCTCATCTACAACAATAATCTTTAACTTTTGAAAGGGCGTAAATACGGCACTTCTTGGCCCTATCATAACAGAGATTTTGCCTTCTTTGGCCAAAACCCACTGATTCATCCGCTCCCTAGGGGTAAGCCTACTGTGGGTAATACCAATCTTATTACCAAAACGCCTTCTAAAGCGATTAACTGTCTGAGGGGTTAAGGATATTTCAGGCACAAGTACAATGGCCTCATGACCATCTTGTATAATAGTATCAATTAGTTGTAAGAAAATTTCTGTTTTCCCGCTTCCTGTTATACCGTGTAGCAAAATTGTTTCGTTCTTTTTTTTAAGATAGGACCCATGAAGATGGTCTAAAACATTCTTTTGCTCATCGTTCACAAGTAATCCTACCTCTGTAATGGCAAAATCCTGCTTTGGCCTATAAGCCTCTACGTTAACGTAAGTCCTGGTCATCTCATTTTTCTCTAATGTTTTAAAAGCCGATTCCCCAACTTGCAAAAGCTCTCTTACATGCTTTTGGGGCGCCTCTTCATAGTCTAGTAAAAAATCAAGAATATTATACTGGTTACGCAAACGCTTATTATCTTCTATTGTTTCCATATAAGCTTCTACTTCTTGTTTTGTCTTTGCAAGCTTCACATATTTAACTTTTTCTCTGTGAAGGTTAATGGCTTTTCCCTTGCTTCCTGGGGGCAACATCACATCTAGGGCCGAGGCCAAGGTACAACCATAACGCTCTTGCATAAAGGCCCCAAGCTCAAGCATTTTAGGAGAAAAAGCTGGAAACTCATCAATAATAGAAGCCACAGCTTTGATTCTCCCCTTGGGCACATCTGTGTGATTTGTAAAGGAAATAACATAGGCTTCTTTTTTATAATTTTTCATTCCAAAAGGCACCAAAACCCGCATTCCAACTTGGAGGATACCCTCTAGTACTTGTGGAACCTTATAGGTGAAAGTACGATCAATTTCCTGAGTTGTCGCAAATTCCATCAGAACCTGTGCATACTTATCTACCATTTATTTGTTCCCTGTTTTTTGCTCTCTTATTTTCATTTTTCCTTGGTATAACTCATCAATTGCAACAGTAATTGGCTTACGTCCTGCCATTGTTTCCTCATCCCTATCATCAACTAATTGTCTTGCGCGTCTTGCCGTTGCAATAATAATAGAATAACGACTTGTTACCTTCTGGGCTTCTTTGTCCTCATTTAATTTGGTCATAATTTGTGTGTATGATGGCTCTAACATAATTATCTCTCCTTAATAATATTTTCGATTTCTTGTTTATAGTTGCTAGCTCTTTGGCTCTGGGCGTCAATAATATTTTGGATAGCCTTTACAGCTTCTTCTACACTGTTGTTAACAACCACATAATCATACTCTGTAAAGTATAACAACTCTTCTTTTGCCCGTTCAAGGCGCTTTTCTATAACCTCTATTGTTTCTGTTTGCCTCCCCACTAGCCTGTCTCGCAGTTCTACCAGGCTGGGCGGAATAACAAAAATAAAAATAGCTTCAGGATACATGGCCTTTACTTGAAGGGCACCTTCCACTTCTATTTCTAAAATAATGTTTTTACCATTTCGGGTTGTCTCGTCTACAAATGCCTTTGGTGTTCCGTAGTAATTTCCACAAAACTCAGCATGTTCTAAGAGCATCTTATCCTTAATCATTTGTTCAAATTCTTCTCTTTTTGTATAAAAATAATGCTCACCGTGAACTTCCCCTGGCCTTGGCTCCCTTGTGGTTGCCGATACAGAAATAATAGATTGGGGATTTTTGATTAACTCTTTTACAATTGTCCCCTTTCCTGAACCTGATGGACCAGAAATGATGATCTTCAATCCCTCTTTAGTCATTTGATTCTTCTCCTTGTATGGGTAGCTTCTCTTTGTGTACCAACCGCTGAACCACCGTTTCTGGCTGGAGGGCTGATAAAATAACATGGTTATTATCTGTTACAATAACACCCCTTGTTTTCCTACCATGGGTTGCATCAATTAAAACCCCTCTATCCCTAGCCTCACTAATCATTCTTTTAATAGGGGCTGATTCAGGGCCTACAATTGAGACAATTTTATTGGTTGCTACAATATTACCATATCCAATGTTAATAAAATTCGTATTCATCTTAAAATCGCCACTTTACTCTATATTTTGCACCTGTTCTCTAATTTTTTCAACTTCACTCTTAAGCTCAATAACAAACTTTGTAATCAGCTCATCTGTTGATTTAGAACCGATGGTATTACTTTCCCTGTTAATCTCTTGAAGGAGAAAATCCAGCTTTCTACCAACCACACCACCCTCATGTAAAATCCCATTTAGCTGGTTAAGGTGACTTCTAAGCCTTGTGATCTCCTCGTCAATACTAGACCTATCTGAAAAAATCGCAACCTCCGTCAAAATCCGGCCCTGGTCCGGCTCAACATCTAGGTTCTCTAAAGTCTCTATAATTCTTTGGTATAGCTTTTGCTTATAGCGGTCTACGACCAAAGGACTTCTGCTATTTATATCATCTATAATAGCAAAGATTTTTTGACCTTTGAGGATCAAGTCTTCTCTGAGCATTCTGCCCTCTTTTTGCCGCATGGCATTAAAAGAAGTCACTGCCTCATCTAGAGCCTTGCTTACAATCTCCCAAACCAGCTCTTTATCTGTCTCATCCTTCTCAACTGTCACAAGGTCTGGTAGCTTTGCAACTTCCATGGTTGAAATATCATCTAAGAGGCCGTGTCTTTCATGGAGCGTCCTAAGGGTCTTTACGTATGCTTCACACAAAGCCTCATTAACAATAATACGCACATCTTCCTGAGCCTTGCTATGATAGGTTACATATATATCTAGCTTGCCCCGGGAGACTTGATTCTTTACATACGTCCTAATGTCTTCTTCTAAAAACCCTATTGCTCTTGGCATGCGGATATTTGCGTCAAAATACCTGTTGTTTACGGCGCTAATCTCCACGACCGCTTGCCTGTCTTCCTCTATATATTCTCCTCGTCCATAGCCTGTCATACTCTTTATCATACAATCACCCTAACTTTGTGTGTGCACATAATTTTCCATACTTGTTCGAGAATATAGTATATCTCTACAATTATAAATCATGTGGGGGGTTTAGTCAATGTGTTAGATGGGGGGTGATGGCGCATTTGCTTGGGGCCCTATATCCCATCGTGCCTCTCGTGGCTAGTAAGCCACAGGATGCCCGATTGGGATATAGGTACCCAAGCATTGCGAATAATGCCGAATGAACACATAAGCAAAAGCCCCTGGGCGGGGCCGAAGGGATGAATGGGGACTGTCCCCACCAACTTTAGGTAAGTAGATTGAAAGAAATCTCCTACAAAAAAACCCTCAGACCTAAGCCCAAGGGGAATATAAAACACATTCAAATATTCTACTACCTTTTTCGTCTATTAATTTTACAAACGGCATCGTCCCAGATATCATCGCCCATCCCTAGATATAAGTAAACCACAAAATAATATACTAGATATATAGGTATTAATACGAGAATCCACTTATTTCTTTTAAGCCTTACAATACATCTTTGATAAATATTCCCCACAACACACCCCTCCTTGTATATCCCATTGTTCGCCTTCTAGCAAAGGCCCCCTTAAATACTATATCAAACTCTCTTTTGTTTCAATAGATTGTGAAAAGTACATTATTAATACAATGAATCCTATTG
>CAZLPH010000079.1:4234-6469 GCA_964561345.1 uncultured Candidatus Epulonipiscium sp. | reverse complement strand
TTCAATAGATTGTGAGGCAGTTCACACATTATTAACGCCATCCGCTTTGACCTAATGAGCTTATTTCATCGCAAACCCCGCAATGCTTGGGCTGGCATATCCTAATGGGGCATCCTTTGGGCCACAGCCCAAGAGAGGCACCATAGGATATGCCAGCCCAAGCAAATGCGGCTTTACTCCCCCGATAAGCTCATGGTACAATACAAAGACGAACCTAAGATTTAAGGAGGAAAAATTATGGCTTTAGACGGAATTGTACTATCTAATATTGTCTCAGATTTTCGCAGGGACTTTATTGGGGGACGTATTCTTAAAATATATCAAACGGAAAAGGACGAGCTTGTTATTGGCGTAAGAGGCCGGGGGGAAAACCGCAAGATGCTTCTAACGGCCCATAGTAATTATCCAAGGATTCACCTAACCACAGCAGATAAGGAAAACCCCAAAGTACCACCTATGTTTTGTATGCTCCTTAGGAAGCATATTGGTGGGGGCAGGATTACAGACATTGTCCAACCAGACTTTGAGCGGATTGTAGAGATTCATATCGAATCGAGTAATGAGCTAGGAGATTTAACCATTAAGCGGCTTGTTATTGAGATCATGGGAAGGCATAGTAATATTATGCTCCTTGGGGATGATGACATTGTGATTGACAGCATTAAACATATCGGCAAAATGCAGAGCTCTGTTCGCCAGATTTACCCTGGCAAAACCTATGTCTATCCGCCATCTCAAGATAAAATCAACCCACTATCTAGGAATTTCACCCAATTCTCCGCTGCCTTTGAGCTTGAAAAACCAATGAGATTGCATAAAAGACTTTATACCTTGTACGCCGGTATGAGCCCCTTAATCGCAAAAGAAATTTGTCACCGGGCCATCGTACCTGTCTCTGCTCTTACCAGCGAAGTAACGGAAGATGAAAAAAGAATGGTTTATGACCAGTTAGATTTTTTATACACAGATGTGCAAGAAGAAAACTATGACCCTGCTGTTTATAAAGATGAAACTGATAAAATAGTCGCTTTTTCTAGTGTTCCCTTGTCATCTTTTTCAGATGTCACAAAGCTTCCCTTCGAGAGCATTTCTGCCCTACTAGAAGATTTTTATTTTGACCAAAGTCAATCTTCAAGGGTGGACCAAAAGACAGTGGATATGAAGAAAGTCCTTGATAACCATTACCAAAGGGCTATTCATAAAAAAGAAATCCAGCTAAATGCTTTAGAAGAAAGTAGCCAAAGAGAAGAATACAGAATATGGGGTGAGCTCATAACAGCTAACGTTCACAGTATCCCCAATAATCAAAATACCTTTACCACCATTAATTATTATGATGAGGCCATGGGCGAGATTACTATTCCCCTCGACCCGCACAAAACACCTATACAAAATGCCCAGAGATATTTTAAACAGTATAACAAGGCAAAACGAACTGAAATAGCCGCCCACAAGCAATTAAAAAGCATTGAGCAAGACTTAAAATACCTAGCCTCTTTATTTTCAACCTTAGACACCTTAGAAGATGAGAATGATATTGCAGAGTTTAGGTCAGAGCTGGTGGAAAGCGGCTACTTAAAGGCGAAGCGGGTTAAAAAACATAATAAGCCCAAGAAACCTAAGCCACTTCACTTTGTTTCTGAAGATGGTTTTGATATTTACGTGGGTAAAAACAACTTACAAAATGACCAACTAACCCTTAAGACAGCTACTAATAACGATCTTTGGTTTCATACCAAGGATATTCCAGGGTCTCACGTTATTATTGACACCCAAAGACGAGACGTGCCAGAGACTACTTTGGTACAAGCAGCCCTCTTGGCAGCTTACTATAGCCAAGCAAGGGACTCTAGTAATGTGCCAGTGGACTACACTGAGAAACGAAATGTTAGAAAGCCTAATGGGGCAAAACCCGGCATGGTGATTTATGACAACAATAAGACGCTGTATGTAACACCAAAGAAAGCCTTTATTGATCAGATTAAGCCCTTTAAATAAAAACAAATATAAAACCAGCCTAAGCAGGAGTTATTCCTTGCTTAGGCTGGTTTTATTTTGTTATTTAAACGCTTTATTAGCGGCCTCTTCTTGTAATAAAATCAATCAAAAATACAATTGCGGCTACTACTAGCAGGGTGTGTATAAGGCCTCCACCAATTTGGAATATAAACCCTAGCACCCAAAATAAAACAACGATTCCACCTAATTTACGTTTTTAATTTCTTTTTAATTTCT
>CAZLPH010000079.1:0-4134 GCA_964561345.1 uncultured Candidatus Epulonipiscium sp. | reverse complement strand
TTTTTAATTTCTTTTTAATTTCTCTTTGTTATACTAGTAATTGCACCATGATTGTTAATTGAAATCAAGTACTATTTGATAATAACTCTCATTTGTTTATGTTTTGTTAGCAAAAAGTGATGTGCCATAAGACACATCACCTGATAAACTTTAAAGGCTTTAACGTAGCTTTCCCGAAATGAAATCTACTAAGAAAACAATGGCCGCTACAACTAGTAATATATTAATCATACCGCCACCAATCTTAAAGATTAATCCTACTAACCAAAAGAATACTACGATTCCACCTAACCATCTTAAGAATCCCATAAAATCCCCTCTCTCTCATTGGTATGTTTATTCTATAGTTTGTGTCATTTTTCTATTTTTATTCTATCATTTTCGACTTTATTTCCCTGTGTTCTTGTGTATCATTATATCATATTATTCCAATAGAGTAAAGAGAAAATACATTTTTTTCCTAAACATCTTTTTTGCTAACACCTTCTGACATGCTTCCTAACATTTGCACCTGAACCTGGCTTAAATAACTTTAGTTGTCCAGTCCTCAACGTTCCATACATCGGTTATAAAACTTTGATAAAAGTAAGGCTCATGGGATACCACTATGACTGTGCCCTTAAACTCACCAATAGCCTTTTCAAGCTCCTCTTTCGCCTCTACATCTAAGTGGTTAGTCGGCTCGTCTAAAATAAGGAGATTAAGTTCTGTTAGGAGAATTTTACATAACCTAACTTTTGCATTTTCCCCTCCCGAGAGTACTTTCATCTGGCTTGTAATATGATCAGTTGTCAGGCCACACTTAGCAAGCTCACTACGCACTTCATGGTTAGTAAGCCCTGGATAGAGCTGCCAAATCTCTTCAAGAGCTGTGTTGGCATTGTCTCTAGAGTCTTCTTGCTCGAAGTAGCCATATTCAACATTTTCTCCCCGGTGAATCTCTCCAGATATTGGGGGAATGATTCCTAGCAAGGTTTTAAGGAGGGTGGATTTACCAAGGCCATTGACACCACAAATGGCAATTTTCTTTCCCCGTTCAATATTAAAGGTAAGGGGACTTGTTAGAGGCTCTTCATAGCCAATAACTAAATCACGGGCTTCTATTAAAAACCGGCTTGGTGCTTTGTACTGTTTAAAAGAAAATATTGGCTTAGGCTTTTCACGGTGTTTTTCAATAATATCCATTTTATCTAGTTTTTTCATCCGGCTCTTGGCCATACCCGTTGTGGCCACACGGGCCTTGTTACGGGCAATAAAATCTTCTAGTTTACCGATTTCTTTTTGCTGCCTTTCAAAAGCCTTTTCTATTTGGTGCTTTTTAAGCTCATAAAGGCGAAGAAACTCATCATAGTTACCAACATACCTGGTAAGCTCACAATTTTCTATGTGATAAATAAGGTTACAGACATCATTAATAAAAGGCACGTCATGAGAAACAAGCATAAAAGCGTTCTCATACTCAATTAAATACCGCTTAAGCCACTCAATATGGTCTACGTCTAGGTAGTTAGTTGGCTCATCTAAAATAAGGATGGTTGGGTTTTGAAGCAAGAGTTTGGTAAGCAGCACTTTAGCACGCTGACCACCACTCAGCTCATCTACCTGTCGTTCAAGGCCTATGTCAAAAAGACCTAACCCTTGGGCAACCTCATCAATTTTAGAATCAAGTATGTAAAATCCACTTGAATCTAGGGTATTTTGAATCTCAGCCGTTTCTTCCATCATACGGGTTACCTCATCATCTGACGCATCACCCATTTGCTCGTATAGCTGGAGCATTGTTGTTTCTTGGATAAATAAATGGTCAAAAGCCAGACGCAAATTCTCCCGAATAGTAGTTCCAGGCTCAAGCGCCGAGTGCTGATCTAGGTAACCAACATTGACATGGTTAGACCACTCTATAACCCCTTCATCAGGTATAAATCTTTGGGTAATAATATTTAAAAAAGTGGACTTCCCCTCACCGTTGGCCCCAATTAGGGCAACGTGCTCACCTTTTAACAACCTAAACGAAACATCATTTAAAATTTCACGTGCCCCAAAACCATGAGTCACATTTTTAACATTTAAAACACTCATATCTTATCTCCCTTATTGTTGAAATTTGTATTATTATCATACGCTAAAAGTGATAAGATGTATAGATGTAAAGTTCTTTTTAAAGCAACATTAGGCGTCCTTCGATCTTTCTTGTTATATTAAAATGATGGCGCAGCCACTCTTCTAGCACTTGATAATCCGATGTACTGACCACTGTGGGCGTTTCCATAGCCATCAATTCCTCTATGGAAATACCTAGGTTTGCCTTAGAATTATTAACATGATAACCTTGCAAAGTAATGGTGTATCTTTGATTCTCCACAACAGGCCTACCAGCGACTGTAAGAGACACTAGCTTCATTGTCTCCTGGCAGTAGCGCACTTTAACCCCCTTGTTTATTTGAAAAAACTCCCCTTCCCCGTTCCTATTTTCAGGCCTCATAATATGAGAAAATACAGCGGTCAGTTGCTTGCCATTAATCCCATACCTGGTTAAACTATCTTCATATGGGAAACAGGCTTTTAAGCTTCCTAGGGTTACAACAGGTCCAAGCTCTTTTTTCCGGATTGAACCAGATCCTAGAAGCAGGACATCTGTCTCAGATTGCTCAGCCAATGCGTCGGCCATCAGATTGCCAAGAGGTGTTTCTTCGTGTCTTTTTAGATGGGTCAGCTTCTCCGAAAAATGGGTTATAATAGCATTGTATTTTTCATCAACTGTATCTTTATAGCTATTAATAAATTCTTCCAAGGCTAGGTCTGTTTCTATTGTTTTGTCGCTTATAGGAACTAACTGCCACTTCCAGTCAAAAATTGTGTTTGTCGTGCCATCAACAACAATATCAAATCTTCCAATTTGATCCGTTCCAGTACCTGCCTGGGCTATTAATATGTTATTGACCGTTTCTGGTTGGTCCAAAATCGTATGGGAATGGCCACCGATAATCATGTCCACTCCCCACTCTGGCTTTAGGCTTTTTGCTAGTTCAACATCAGATTCGAATCCAATATGGGTTAGGGCAACTGTTAAGTCAATATCTTGATTTTTATAGGCATTGCAAATCTTCCCTATTTCCTGTGTTGCATCTTCAATGGAAATAAAGTCGCCTATTAATTGATCGTGTGCTATTTTATCCATTGTTTTCTCAGTAATAATACCAATAAAAAGAATATTGAATCCCCCTATGGTCTTAATTATATAGGGGGTCATCAGTCTTTTTTCATACTTTTTAATATACATATTAGCATTAATAATAGGGAAATTGGCCACTTTTTCAAGAAACAAAAGATGGGGTAACCCATAATCTAATTCATGATTTCCAAGGGTAACCACATCTGGCGAAAGATAGTTCATCATCTCTATTGTGGAAATACCTTTATACTCATAATCAATTAAGGATCCCTGAACCATATCCCCAGCAATCACATAGATAACATTTTCTTCTTCCTTTCTGACTTTGTTTAGATATCCTGAAAGAAGGCCAAGCCCGCCAATTAGCTGGCCTCCCCCCTCTATAACTTCGGCTAAAAAATCCCCATGCATATCATTTGAGTGTAAAATTGTAAATTTTTGTTTAGAATTCAATTATTTATCCTGTACCTTTCTTCTTCCTAATTAGTAGCCTTCCACAAAACCTTAAGCTAGTTATTAACAATGTTTTGCGGCTTCCCAGCCATAAAATTCTCTAAATTCTCCACTGCCACAGCCATAAGCCTTTCCCTTGACGCCTCTGCGGCCCAGGCAATGTGGGGTGTTATAATAGCATTCTTGGCCCCTATAAGCGGATTATCTTTGGCTGGCGGCTCCTGGGATAAGACATCCAGTGCAGCTCCCCCTACTTTGCCACTGTTTAGGGCGTCTGCTAGGTCCTGTTCTACAATGAGTTGCCCTCTAGATGTGTTAATAATCATAACCCCATCTTTCATTTTTGCAATACTGTCTTTATTTATAAGACCCTCAGTACTTGGGAATAAAGGACAATGTAAGCTAATCACATCAGAGCTGGCAAACAGCTCATCTAAGCTAACATATTTTACAGTCTCACTCTCAAGCTCCTTCTTGGGATTATTAGCGTAAGCCAAAATAGTCATTCC
>CAZLPH010000078.1:0-10828 GCA_964561345.1 uncultured Candidatus Epulonipiscium sp. | reverse complement strand
TCATGTTATAATACAAGTATAAGGCTATTACCATGATATTACTGGACAAAAAGACTTGAATTGTAGCCAAATATTGCAGTTAGAAAGGATGAGGGAATGATTCCATTTTACGAAAAACTAAATCAAGATATCCGTGTATTTCGCTCCATAGGGTTGAATTTCTCCCAGCATATTCATTCTCAATTAGAATTAGTTTATGTTCTTGAAAACAAGATAGAAATGACCATTAATAATAAAAAAGACATCTTTAAAAAGGGTGATTTTATTATTATATTTCCTAATATAATCCATAGCTATGATACTGATTTATCTGGCAAATCACCAATAGGGTCTTCCATAACAGTTATATGTGGACTGATGTATGCAGGGGAGTACATAAGCCAATTGAC
Organism: uncultured Candidatus Epulonipiscium sp.; assembly: GCA_964561345.1. Lineage (GTDB taxonomy): Bacteria > Bacillota > Clostridia > Lachnospirales > Cellulosilyticaceae > JAAYSX01. Next base: position 10,439 of record CAZLPH010000078.1, on the reverse strand, counting down.
TAACTACCATGGGAGAGATTCTTTTGTCCTGAAGGAAAACCTACACCAAGATGTTAGCTTTGCAATGAATGCTTTATTGAAAGAAGCCAATGATATTACAAATATATCAGCATGTAAGGCGTTTATTCAGCTAATACTATCACGAACCTTAGCAGAAATTGAACTAATAAAAAATAAAGATGGGGATTTTCATGGTTTAATTTATCAGGTCGTTAATTTTATTTCCCAAAATTTTAGAGAAAATCTTTCACTAAATATGATTGCTGATGAATTAGGTGTCAGTAAGTACTATTTATCCCGTATTTTTTCAAATAAATTAAATACTAATTTTAATGACTACATTAATGGTGTAAGATTAAATTATGCCACTATGTTAATAAGTACAACGGACTATTCTATTACTCAAATATGGAATGATTCAGGATTTACTAGCCAAAGAACATTTAACCGTGTTTTTCAAGAAAGTTTTCAGCTTACACCAAGGGAATACCGCTATAGGGATAAGGAAAAAATATATAATATAAGAAACCAAGAGGTGGTAGAATGAGTATAGGATATGCGTGTTTAACAGTAGGTGTTCAGGAGACTAATTTCAGAACTTGCCGAAAGGATAATGCAACAGAGGATCTATTACAAGAGCTAATTGCTCACAATTTAAAGTCCTTAGAAAACATCATCGATTATAATATAAAAAACACAATAAAACTATTTAGAATTAGCTCAGATATAATACCTTTTGGCTCAAGTCCTGTAAATAATCTAAAATGGTGGGATATATTTGCTGATGAATTTGGCGCTATGGCTATAAAGATTAAAGACAGTGGTATGAGAGTCTCTATGCACCCAGGGCAGTACACAGTGCTAAATTCCCCAAGTCCAGAAGTGGTAGCAAGAGCTGTATTAGACCTAGAGTATCATACGAAATTGATACGTTGCTTAGGTGGTGGAACTGAAAATAAAATAATCCTTCATATAGGCGGTGTATACGGAGACAAAAAACAAGCCATGGAGAGATTTGCTTTAAGTTATAGTAGGCTAGATCAGGAGATTAAAGATCACCTTGTAATTGAAAATGATGATCGCTCATATACTATTAAGGACGTGCTAGAAATCGGGGAATCACTAGGAATACCAGTTGTCTTTGATAACTTGCATCATGCCATTAATAAATGTGATGGGGATCATAATGATCTATACTGGCTTAACCAGGCTGAAAAAACCTGGAAGCCAAAAGATGGTAGGCAAAAGATTCATTACTCCCAGCAAGATCCCCAAAAGAAACCAGGAGGACACTCAAAGACTACGAGGATTAATGATTTTATGGACTACTACAATGAAATTAGTGGTAAAGACCTTGATATTATGCTAGAGGTGAAAGATAAAAATCTCTCAGCTGTTAAATGTGTCAATGCCACATCACAAGAGAAAAGGATTAATCGATTGGAACAAGAATGGGGGAAATATAAGTATACAACCCTTGAGAATGCCCCGGCCAACTACGGGGCTATTAGGCAACTGCTTAAAGACAAAAAGAACTATCCAGTCCTAGAGTTTTATACCTTGATAGAAGATGCCATGGAAAAAGAATTAACCATAGGAAATGGACTTAATGGGGCCCTTCATGTATGGGGGTATTTCAAAAATATTGCATCGGAGAAAGAAAAAGAAAACTTTCTAAAAAACATAGAAATGTATGAAGTAGGTGAGATAGGCATAAAGAAGATAAAAAGCATATTATGGAAACTAGCGGTGAGGTATAATGAGCTTTATCTTTTAGAGTCATATTATTTTATACTTTAAAGATAGAAAGGTGTGAAGGTAATGACAGATTCTTATGGTAAAAAAGTCAAAATGTATCAGATTCTAAATCTTATAGGATTTATCGTAACCATTATTGTTAACGCACTAGCAAATACTATTCCCATTAATGGTAAAGGTACAGGAGAAATTTCTGATTCATATCCAAATCTTTTTGTACCAGCAGGACTAACATTTGCTATATGGGGTGTTATTTATCTTGGACTGGGCTTATTTATTATCTATCAACTTGGTTTTTTTTCAAAAGGACAAAAAGAATATTTAGACATGGTATACCGTATAGGGTGGTCTTTTTTTATAGCATCCATGGCAAACTCAGCCTGGATTTTTGCTTGGCACTACGAAAAAATGTTAATATCTGTCGTGATTATGGTAATACTACTTATAACACTCATTAATCTATATGAAAAGATTAATAAAAATAAAGCCAGTTCTGTTATAGAAGAAATAATTGTGAGATGGCCTTTTAGTATTTATTTAAGTTGGATTTCAGTGGCAACCATTGCTAATATTACCACCTTTCTAGTGAGTATTAATTGGAATGGGCTTGGCATTCCAGAGGCTGTTTGGACCATGGTTCTTATTTTAGTAGCCACGATTATTACCCTCAAGTTTGTATTTTACAAAAGAGATATTCCATATGCCCTTGTTACGGTATGGGCATTTCTAGGAATACTCATTAAACATGTAACATTTTTTGCTGGAGAATATAAAGGTGTTATTATGGTTACAGCATTTTCTATATTGATTATTATAGCAAGTATATTTGCCATACCAAAGGCTTATCAAACTCAAAGGAGCACAAGTAAATGACAAAAACAATAGATAAATTAATGGCGCTACAAAAAAAGATGAAGGCCTATATCTACGCATCTTCCATATTTGAATGGGATCAGGCAACAGGGGCAAGTAAGAAAGGTGTTGCAACAAGAGCCATTGCTAGAAGTGTTCTAGCAGGGGATATATACGCCATACAAACATCGGACGAAATGAATGAAGTCTTAGAAAAACTAGAAGCTAACACAAAGGAACTAGATGAAAAAACCTTAGCTATGGTAAGGGAATGCCGCAAAGACTATGATGATAACACAAAAATCCCCAAAGAAGACGTAATGAAATACACAGAGGTCATTGCCAAAGCTGAATCAGCATGGGAAAAAGCAAAAGATAAAGATGACTTTGAAGTGTTCAAGCCTCATTTAGAAGAAATTGTATCCTATACCCGAAAGTTTATTGCCTATAGGGGCTATAGTGGTCATCCTTATAATAGGGCTTTAGATGATTTTGAACCAGGAATGACCGTTGAGATGCTAGATGTTTTTTTTGATGAACTAAAGGAAACCATTATTCCTTTAATTAAACGGATTGCAAAAGATGGACAAGCTATTAAAGATGAATTTTTACATCTGTCTTTTAATTGTAGAGATCAAGAAAGACTTTCTATTGAGATTTTAAAAGAATTAGGCTTTGATTTTGAAGGGGGCATGTTAAAAGAAAGTGAGCATCCTTTTACCTTAGATATAGGATCGGATGATGTCCGCTTAACAACCCACTATTATGAAGACAACCTTATGAGCGCTCTACTGAGTACCATTCATGAAGGGGGCCATGGTATATATGAGCAAGGTGTTTCTAGAGACTACGCTTTTACGGTATTAGAAGGTGGTGTATCTATGGCTGTTCATGAGTCCCAGTCTAGATTTTTTGAAAATTTAATTGGTCGTAGTAGAGGGTATGTAGGTTATATCTTGCCAAAAATCAAGTCTTACTTCCCCCAGCTTGAAGGGGTCAATGAAGAGGCATTTTATAAGGCCATTAATATTTCTAAACCATCTCTTATTCGTACAGAAGCGGATGAGTTAACCTATTGTCTTCATATTATTATTAGGTATGAGATTGAAAAAGCCCTTATTAGTGGTGAAATAGAGGTCAAAGACTTACCAAGAATCTGGAATGAAAAATACGAATCCTATATGGGGATAATTCCCCCAACAGATTCATTAGGCGTCCTTCAAGATACCCACTGGTCATCTGGCTTATTTGGTTATTTTCCATCCTATGCTGTCGGAACAGCTTACGCCTCACAGATTTTACATGCTATGGAGAAGGATATTGATTTTGATCAGTGTCTTGCAAAAGGTGAATTTGCGCCTATTACCCATTGGCTAAATGAAAAGATACATCAATATGGGGGATTAAAGTCTCCAGTAGACCTAATGAGGGAGGCAACGGGAGAAGATTTAAATGCAAAATATTTCACGGATTATTTAGAGAAAAAGTTTGGAGATATATATTTGCCTTTTTAATTCTAGCGTTGTAAGATGTAGGTACAATTAAGATTTGAAATTAAATAAACAATACAACCTTAAGGGGATACAAGATATGCTTGATACGAATAAACCTAAATATATGGCATTATATGAATGGATAAAAGAAAGAATTGAAGATCAGACATTTAAAGATGGTGACAAACTCATTAGTGAGAATACACTTTGTGAAAAGTTTGAAATTAGCCGCCAAACCGTTCGCCATGCCATAGGAAGGTTAGAACAAGAAGGCTTAGTAGATCGGCAAAGGGGTAGTGGGACATATATTAGAATAGATAACTTACAAACCAATGATCCCACCATGACCATAGGTGTTATTACCACCTATTTGGATGATTATATTTTCCCCTCTATTATAAACGGGATTGAAGAGGTATTAACCCAAAAAGGCTATTCTATATCTTTGGGCCTTTCCAGGAATAAAGTTGAAAATGAAAAAAACCTTTTAAATTCACTGATGCAAAAAGGAATTGATGGTTTAATTGTTGAAGGGACAAAAAGTGCCCTACCCAATCCTAATTTAGGGATTTATAAGGAGTTTTATAAAAAAGGTATACCTGTTATCTTTATTAATGGATACTACGCTGAGTTAAGCCCAAATTATGTTGTTGTAGATGATGTCTTAGGTGGCAAGATAGCAACTAATTATTTGGTATCTTGTGGCCATAAGAAAATAACAGGTATCTTTAAATACGATGATATGCAGGGGCATAAGCGATACAAGGGATTTCAAGAAAGTATCTATGCGGCAGGAATAGCCATTCGTGAAGAAGATTTAATGTGGTTTGCCACAGATGATAGTAAGATATTTGATCAGGGCAATGAGGCTGAAACCTTATCCAAATTAAAAGGGGTTACTGGTGTGGTTTGCTATAATGATGAGATTGCAATTAAGCTCATAAGATTATTAGAAAGTCATTCTATTCGTGTTCCTGAAGATATTTCAATTGTTAGCTTTGATGATTCTAATTTAGCAACTATGTCTTCCGTAGGAATAACATCTGTTGCCCATCCGGGGAAATCCTTAGGAGAAATGGCCACCAAGGAATTACTTAAAATCATTAAAAAAGAAAAAAATAAAAGCCAGAAAGTAATAAAGCCACAATTAATTATGAGGGAATCTGCAAATAAAATTTAAAAAATCATACAAAAGGATTGCAATATTTGCTAAACTATCGTATGATTTTAGCATAACAAGTTGTACTAACAACTTGCCGTGTTCATTTAAATTAGTTTAAGGAGGCAACAATGGATAATCAGATTATAAATACGTTGAGAGTTCTTTCAGCTGAGGCTATTGAAAAAGCAAATTCAGGGCATCCAGGTCTACCTTTAGGTGCAGCGCCTATGGCGTACACCCTTTGGGCCAAACAAATGAAACATAATCCTATGAATCCCCAGTGGGAAAACAGGGATCGATTTATTCTTTCAGCTGGTCATGGGTCTATGCTTTTATACACTTTATTACATTTATTTGACTATGGACTTACCATGGAAGATTTGAAAAACTTTAGACAACTTGGTAGCAAAACACCAGGGCACCCAGAGTATGGTCATACGATTGGTGTTGAGATGACAACAGGTCCGCTAGGCCAGGGTCTTGCATCAAGTGTTGGTATAGCAATGGCTGAGACCTATATGGCTAACAAATTTAATAAAGAAGATTTTAAACTGGTAGATCACCATACATTTGCCCTATGCGGTGATGGATGCCTAATGGAAGGGGTTTCCTCAGAGGCAGCTTCTCTAGCAGGAACATTAGGTCTTGGAAAACTCATCGTCTTATATGATTCTAATAACATTACAATTGAAGGAAAGACAGATATCGCATTTCGTGAAGATGTTGCCGCTAGATACATAGCTTATAATTGGCAGGTCATTCAGGTAGAAGATGGCAATGATACACGAGCTATTGAACAAGCAATTATAGAAGCTAAGGCAGATACAAAACGGCCAAGTATGATTATTATAACCACCACCATTGGATATGGCTGTGAGGCTAAAGCAGGAAAATCCTCAGCCCATGGTGAGCCATTAGGGGCAGAGAACTTAAAATGCACCAAAGAATTCCTAGGATGGGAAGAAGAAGCATTTACAGTACCAGCACCTGTAAGGGTTAAAATGACTGATATTGTTAAAGGCTTACAAGAAGAAAACAATAAGTGGGAATTAATGTATGAAGCATATGGGCGCAAATATCCAGAAGATATGAAAACTTATAGGCAGTGGAAGCAAAACAATTTTGTAAGTGATGAGGTATTAAACTCTGCTTTGTATCAAAGACCAGAAGGACCAGAAGCAACTAGAATATCTTCCTATAAAATACTCAATGTATTGGCAGATCTTGTTCCTAATTTAATTGGTGGATCAGCAGATTTATCACCATCAACAAAATCGCTGATGGAAAAAAGAGGTCATTATGGACCAGAAGATCACAGTGGTTCTAACCTTCACTTTGGTGTAAGAGAGCATGCTATGACAGCCATTGCCAATGGTTTATCCCTTTATGGCGGGCTAATACCTTATGTTGCTGGATTCTTTGTCTTTAGTGATTATATGAAACCAGCTATGAGAATGTCAGCTATAATGAATTTGCCAGTGATATATATTATGACTCATGATAGTATAGGTGTAGGGGAAGATGGGCCAACCCATCAACCAATTGAACATATGGTAGCCCTTAGGGCCTTGCCAAACTTTAATGTTATTCGCCCAGCAGACTATAATGAAACAGCAGCTGCCTGGCATTACGCCTTACAAAATAAAACAACACCAACTGCCTTTATATTATCAAGACAAAACCTAAAGCAATTTGACAACACAGGTATTGGACTGGAGAAAGGCGCTTATATCATTAAAGATACTGTAGGAGATCCTGATGTTATCTTAGTCGCTTCTGGTTCTGAGTTATCACTAATTAGTGAAGTAGCTGAATCTTTGACATGTCAGAACATTAATGCTAGGGTAGTTAGTATGCCGTGTTGGGAACTTTATGAAGGGCAAAGTGATGAATATAAGGAAAAGGTTTTGCCAAAGAATCTTCCTAAAGTATCCGTAGAAGCAGGCGCAACCATTGGCTGGCATAAGTATGTAGACCTAGCCATTGGTATAGATGAGTTTGGTATGTCAGGACCAGCCCCAGAAATATTTGAAAAAATGGGATTAACCCCAGAGAGCATATCAGAGAAAGTAATATCTTTTTTAAAGTAGCAATGACAAGTAATCCTGGAATAGGAGAAAGGTTGACAGTATGAAATTATTTATAGATACAGCAAACGTAGACTTTATTAAGGCAGCCAATGACATGGGAATTATCTGCGGGGTAACAACAAATCCATCCCTTATTGCTAAAGAGGGCAGAGATTTTATTGAAGTTGTTAAGGAAATTACAGATATTGTTGATGGACCCATTAGTGCAGAAGTTATTAGCCTTGAACACCAAGGTATGCTTGAAGAAGCAAGAGAGCTTGTAAAAATTCACAAGAATATTGTTATTAAGGTTCCTATGACCATAGAAGGCTTAAAGGCTGTTAAACAGCTAACTGCCGAAAATATTAAAACAAATGTTACCTTAATATTTTCTGCAGGCCAAGCACTTCTAGCAGCTAGAGCAGGTGCTACTTACGTTAGTCCTTTTATAGGAAGAGTAGACGATGGTGGAAACGAAGGAATGGCATTAATAAAGGAAGTTGCAATGATCTTTAAAACACACAATATTGAAACGGAAATTATTACGGCCAGCGTAAGAAGTCCAAGAAGTGTTATTGAAGCAGCTATGGCCGGTTCACATATCGCAACGGTACCCTACCCAGTCCTAGAACAAATGACCAAGCATCCTTTGACAGATATTGGGATAGACCAATTTCTTAAGGACTGGGAAAGTGTTCCAAAGAAATCTTAAACAAGCCAAGCGAATTGTTGACATTAAAGATGGTAAAATAGAGAGTGATATTCTAACCAATAATATAGGATAATAAAAAACATGATACATTTAATCAAATGTATTATGTTTTTTTATTGCTTTATTTTAAATAAGCTTGAGATTGGTATTAAACAGGTGTGCTAAAAAGGTAAAAACGCAATATATGTAGAAAAGATAAAAAGGTGAACAAATTATGAATACAAATAAAAGGCTGTCTATGCTAGGATTACATACAAGATAGTGGAATATAAAAGGATTGTTAGTAAAATGAAACAAAGAGGTGAGGCGGGGAATAGATAGTAGTTAGGACATTATATATGACAATAACAGAAATCACAGGAGGAAAACAATGAAAAGTAAAAGAAGAATTAGTTGGATGCTAGTGACACTCATGGTAGTTGGGGCGTTCTCGGGTGTTCAACCATTTAAATTACAACGTGTTATGGCTAATACAGTAGAGGAAATAGAACAAGCAAATGAAAATGGTGCTGATACATATGGGGTGACTACGGGTTCAGCAATTACTGCTATATCAACTATGGGAGAATGGCAAAGTAGTATATTTGGGGATAGTACGAACACAATCGATAACTCAGTAGTGATTAATAATGATGATAGTGTAACTGTGAAAAGTCTAAATAATAAAGGTAAAATATCTGGGAGTGAAGACGGTATAGCTTTCCACTATACGCCGTGGGATTCAGCTAAAGGATTCCAAATTACAACTAAAGTACATGTAGACAGTTTCTTAGGTGGTAATAATCAAATTGCATTTGGTTTAATGCTCAGAGATAAGGTGGGAATTGATGGAGATAATACTTCCAAAACCCATGTATCTAATTTTGCAGCAGTAGGAGCATCATACCAACAAATGCAAGGGTTTTATAAGTCACCTACTTATGTTAGAAATAGCTTAATATCTAAAGCTCCTATAGCCGGAGATGAATATACACTCCGTATTATAAAAGGAGAAAATGATGAAGCTATTGTAAGTGTTAATGGAGAAATATCAATTATTGACACAACAAATATGTTTAGCGGTGATAAATTCTATATTGGTCTTTTTGCGGCTAGAAATACAGAGGTTACCTATTCAGAGATTGAATTATTAACCAATGTAACAGATGTTACTATCATTAACGAACCTTCTAAAACAGAATATCTTTCAGGAGAAGACTTAGTATTAGAGGGACTGGCAGTAGAAGCAACTTTTGAGGATGGATCAACAAAGACTTTAAAACCAGAAGAATATGCGGTGACAGCTTATGATAAGAGTATAGCGGCAAAGCAAGCAGTTAAGGTTAATTATGGTGGTAAGTCAGCTACATTTGATGTAGATGTACTTGATCTCACATGTGAAGAAATTAAAGTACAGTACGAGCCGGCAAAGACAAGCTACTATTTAAATGATGAGCTTGACCTATCAGGTATGGTTATACAAGCCAGGTTTAACTCAGGTCTTGTTAGGGCACTTACACCTGAAGTATATGTACTTAGTGGATTTAATAATAAGAGTCCAGGAGAACAGACAATTACGGTGGCTCTAATTGAAGACCCAGAAATAACAACTAGCCTCAAGGTCAATGTACAATCGGCAGAGCTAGAGGGACTTGAAATAAGAAATAATCCGGAAAGAATGATTTATTTTATTAATGATGAATTAGATCTTGATGGTATGTTAGTGTATGCAAAATATAGCGACCTGACACAAGTAAGACTCGATAAAAATGAGTACACAGTATCTGAATTAGATACAAAAACACTAGGTGAAAAAGAACTAATAATTAGTCATAAAGGAAAAACTGCAACATTAAACTTAATTGTAAAAGAAAGAGACTTAGTCGGTATTGAGCTGACTCAGTATCCCAAAACAACCTACCAAGTAGGGGAGAAATTTAGTTATGTAGGATTAGAAGTATCAAAAGTGTATGATAATCTTGATAAAGAAAAGTTGTCACCAGATAACTATGCAATTAATGCAGAAAACTTTGATTCTACAAAAGCAGGAGAATATAATGTCCAGATTACTCCAAATGACACAGAGATTAAATCTATTGTCTATAAGGTAACAGTAAGAGAGAAAGTTGGTTATGAATGGGCATTTACTGAATTTGGACAATCAATTTCCGGTGCTAAAAATTACGGTAGTATTAAAGAAAATGGAACCATTGAACTTGTAGCTGAAGAAGGTGCAGGTAAGGTGACAGGAGATCATGATGGCATTGGTTTTTATTACACAGAAATAGATGCCCAGAAGGATAACTTTGAATTATCAGCAGATATTAAGGTTATTGAGTATGCAAAAACACCACATGATGGCCAAGAATCTTTTGGTGTTATGGCCAGAGATGCCATAGGAACCCGCGGGGATT
>CAZLPH010000077.1:3434-10999 GCA_964561345.1 uncultured Candidatus Epulonipiscium sp. | reverse complement strand
TGCAGAGCCAATTATTCCAATTATAAGTAATGTAGAGGCAAGGCCTATAGATGCTGAGGGGATCAGAAAGAATATACCCCTGCAAATAAAAAGTAGGGTTAGATTTAGAGAAAGTATTGATTATTTAATAAGTCAAGGCAGTGAGCAGTTTGTAGAAATAGGAAAAGGTAAGACCTTATGTAATTTTGTTAAAAAGGCAGATAGAAGTAAGGTTGTATGTCATATAGAGAGTCCAGAGACTTTGGAAAAAGCGAAAGAAGTATTAGGAGGCATAAATTAATGCTAAAAAATAAAGTTGCTTTAATTACAGGTGGAAGCAGGGGAATAGGAAAGGCTGTGGCTCTTCTTTTTGCAAGTCAAGGGGCGACAGTTGCTATTAATTATTCTTCTTCAGAAGATGAAGCTAAGCAGGTTGTAGAAGAAATCCAACGCATGGGCGGAAAAGCCATGGCCATAGGTGCTAACGTTGCAAACGGCGAAGATGCCAAAGCCATGATTAAAAAAGTTGTAGCAGCGTACGGAAGCCTAGATATTTTAGTCAATAATGCGGGCATTACCAAGGATATGCTTTTGCTTAGAATGACTGAGCTTGAGTTTGATGATGTTATAGATGTGAACCTAAAGGGTGTTTTTAATTGTACCAAACATGCTAGCCGTATTATGATGAAAAAAGGTGGCAGTATTATTAATATGTCATCTATTACAGGGGTTATTGGAAACATAGGGCAAAGTAACTATGCGGCGTCCAAGGCTGGCGTTATTGGTTTTACCAAGTCAGTAGCAAGAGAGTTTGCAGGAAAGAACCTAAGGATTAATGCTATTGCCCCTGGATTTGTAGAAACAGACATGACGGATAAGCTAGCCCAAGGTATTAAAGATAACCTAGTTTTAAATATTCCAATGGGTAGAATTGGAGAAGCAAAAGAAGTCGCTAATGTGGCACTGTTTTTAGCCAGTGATTTATCAAGTTATATAACTGGGCAAGTAATAGGTGTAAATGGCGGAATGGCAATGTAGTGTATCTGAAAAGGATTGGTGAAAATATGAAAAACCGTGTGGTTATAACTGGTATGGGAGTCGTATCCCCACTAGGAAATGACAGTGAGAGCTTTTGGGAGAATATGAAACAAGGTGTCTGCGGGATTGATTTTATTTCATCCTTTGATACATCAGAAGGATATGATGTAAGGGTTGCAGGCGAAGTAAAAGACTTTGATGCAACTAAATATATTATTAAAAAAGAGTTAAGACGATTAGATCGTTTTTCACAATTTGCTATTTATGCGGCAATGGATGCTGTGGCTCAGTCGGGACTTGATATGGAAAAGGAAGATTTAACAAAGATAGGTGTCATTGTAGGGTCTGGTATAGGTGGCCTTGCCACAATCGAAGAACAAGCTCATAGGCTTGCAACTAAAGGGCCAAAGAGAGTATCACCGTTTTTTATTCCTATGAGTATAGGAAATATGGCAGCGGGGAATGTTGCTATTTATACAGGTGCTAAAGGAATTTGTTCAACCATTGTTACAGCATGTGCCTCAGCCACGCATTCTATTGGAGAAGCCTTTAGAGCGATTAAATCAGGCGTTAATGACGTTATATTGGCAGGCGGTGCAGAAGCAAGTATTACACCTCTTGGTGTTGCAGGTTTCCAAGCTCTTACAGCTCTTAGCTTAAGTCAGGACCCTAAAAGAGCATCTATTCCCTTTGATGGTGAGAGAGATGGTTTTGTTATGGGTGAAGGTGCAGGAATTTTAGTCATGGAATCCTTAGACCATGCACAAAAAAGAGGGGCTAAGATTATAGCAGAAGTAGTTGGCTATGGTGCTACAGGAGATGCCTATCATATTACGTCACCAGACCCATCTGGTGAAGGTGCGGCAAGGGCAATGGAAGAGGCAATTAATGAAGCAGGTATAGATAAGGAAGATGTTGGGTATATTAATGCCCATGGAACAAGTACGCCTTATAACGATAAGTTTGAAACAATAGCCATAAAGAATGTCTTTGGAGAAATAGCCAAAGATATAGCAATTAGTTCTACTAAGTCAATGACAGGCCATTTATTAGGAGCTGCAGGAGCAGTGGAAGCTATTGCCATTGCAAAAGCCCTTGAAGAGGGCTTCATTCCGGCGACTATAGGCCTTCAGGTAGCAGATCCTGACTGTGACTTAGATTATGTCCCTAACAAGGGAAGAGAAGTAAAGATTAACTATGCAATGAGTAATTCTTTAGGATTTGGTGGCCACAATGGAACCGTTTTAATGAAACGCTGGGAAGGTGGGAACTAAGATGGATATTAAAGTAATCAAAGAAATCATGAGAGAATTTAAATCATGTGACCTGACAAAGTTAGAGATTAAACACGATGAAATAGAGATTAAGATGGAAAAGAAAAAGGAACTTGCAATGGCACCAGTAGCAAGTCAAGACACAGAGGTTGTGCTAGAAGCAGCACCATCTTGCTCAACCATAGTATCTGAGACGCCTTCTATAAAGAGCCCAGCAAAAGCAACAGGGTGTGCTATTATGTCTCCTATGGTTGGGACCCTTTATACGGCTCCTGGTCCGGATTCAGATGCGTTTGTAGCAGTAGGGAAAAAGGTTAAAAAAGGTGATGTTGTTTGTATTATAGAAGCAATGAAACTTATGAATGAAGTTGAAGCAGAAATAGACGGGGAAATAGTTGAAGTCTTAGCTAAGAATGAACAAATGGTTGAATTTGGTCAACCCTTGTTTATTGTTGAGCCCCAGGATTAGGAGGCGTTTAGTGTGTTAACAACAGAACAAATTATGGCTATCATACCCCATCGATATCCTTTTTTATTGGTAGATAGAGCCAGTGTTGCGGAAGACTGCAAAAGTGCTAATGGCTATAAGAATGTAACTATGAATGAACCCTTTTTTCAAGGGCACTTTCCAGGACTACCAGTTATGCCAGGAGTCCTTATTGTTGAAGCCCTGGCACAAGTCGGTGCTATTGCCCTCTTGTCTCAAGAAGAGATGAAAGGAAAGGTTGCATTTTTTGGCGGTATTAAAGAAGCTAAGTTTAAGAGAAAAGTAGTACCAGGTGATAAGCTAGAGCTTAGCTGTGAAATTATAAAGCAAAGAGGGCCTATAGGGATAGGAAAAGCGATTGCAAGTGTAGATGGAGAAGTAGCTTGCACAGCAGTGTTGACATTTGCCATAGGCTTATAAGGAGGTGACACATGTTTGGGAAGATTTTAATTGCTAATAGAGGAGAAATCGCAGTACGGATTATTCGTGCTTGCAGGGAGATGGGGATACAAACTGTAGCAGTATATTCTACTGCAGACAAAGAAGCACTCCATGTAAAGATGGCTGATCAAGCAATTTGCATTGGAGACCCATTACCTAAGGATAGCTATCTAAATATGGAAAATATTATTAGTGCGGCAATCGGAACAGGCGCAGAGGCTATACATCCTGGCTTTGGTTTCTTATCAGAGAATGCTAAATTTGCACGTATCTGTGAAAGCTGTAACATTAAGTTTATTGGCCCAGGGGCAGAAATGATTGAAAATATGGGTGATAAATCTAAAGCAAGAGAAATGATGATTAAAGCAGGTGTTCCCGTTGTACCAGGCTCTGAGGGTGTTATTGATAATATGGATAAAGCAAAAGAAATAGCCCTTGAGATAGGTTACCCAGTTATTATCAAAGCGTCATCAGGCGGTGGTGGAAGAGGAATGCGAGTTGTTTGGAATGAAGGTGAACTTGAAAAAGCGACTAAGGCTGCGAAAGCAGAGTCAAAAGGGGCTTTTGGTGATGACGCCGTCTACATGGAGAAATATATTGTAAATCCACGTCATATCGAGTTTCAGATTATGGGTGATGAGCATGGGAATGTTGTTCACCTAGGTGAGCGGGATTGCTCTCTTCAAAGAAGACACCAAAAGATGATAGAAGAAGCACCATCACCAGTTATAAGCCAAGACCAACGTATTGCAATGGGAACAGATGCTGTAAAGGCTGCAAAATCAGTTAATTATGCAAACGCAGGAACCATTGAATACATTATGGATCATGATGGGAAGTATTATTTTATTGAAATGAATACAAGAATTCAGGTAGAGCATCCAGTAACAGAAATTGTTACGGGGATAGACTTAGTAAAAGAACAAATCAGGGTGGCAGCAGGTAAGGCGTTATCATTTACACAAGATGATATACATATTACAGGTCATTCCATTGAATGTAGGATAAATGCAGAAAACCCGAATTTTAATTTTAGGCCTTGTGCAGGAATAATATCAGGACTTCACCTGCCAGGAGGTCGTAATGTGCGAGTAGAAACAGCTATTTATGATGGCTATTGTGTACCACATATGTATGACTCCATGCTTGTAAAAATAATAGCTTATGGAAAAGATAGGCAGGAAGCAATTAATATTATGCGTAGGGCGCTTGGTGAGCTGCAAATTGAAGGAATTGATACCAATATAGATTTTCAATATCAGCTTATTCATACACCGCAGTTTGAAACAGGAGATTTTGACACCTCTTTTATTGAAAGGGAATTAACATCTATAATGTCAGGTATGGAGGTTGATCAGTCGTGCTAAAAGGAATATTTAGAAAACCTAACTATGCACAAATTCGGGGCAGGGCAGAGGAAACTGTGGATAAAAAGCCAGAAGTGCCAGTGGGTATGTGGATAAAGTGTCCAGATTGTAAGGGGTCTATCTATAGTCAAGATATTAAACATAATGATG
Organism: uncultured Candidatus Epulonipiscium sp.; assembly: GCA_964561345.1. Lineage (GTDB taxonomy): Bacteria > Bacillota > Clostridia > Lachnospirales > Cellulosilyticaceae > JAAYSX01. The sequence goes on along the minus strand of CAZLPH010000077.1, from coordinate 6,263 downwards.
GCATATGTCCAGACTGTAACCATCACTTTCCTATCGCCCCAAGGACTCGCCTGTACCAAATAATCGATAGAGCTAGTTGGCATGAATTAGATAAGCAAATGACTTCAGTTAATCCTCTTGGATATGATGCTTATGAAGAAAAGTTAGAAATCGCCAAAACAAAGACAAAACAAAAAGAAGCGGTTATAACTGGTATTGGCGAAATAGATAAGACTAAGGTGGTTTTAGGTGTTATGGATAGCCGTTTTATGATGGGGAGCATGGGGTCTGTTGTTGGAGAAAAGATAACAAGGGCCATTGAATATGCTACAGATCATAAGTTACCTCTTATTTTGTTTACGGCATCAGGTGGGGCACGTATGCAAGAAGGAATATTCTCCCTTATGCAAATGGCAAAAACCAGTGCTGCCCTAGCTAGGCATGATGATGCAGGGCTTTTGTATATAACAGTTTTAACAAATCCCACAACAGGTGGGGTAACAGCAAGTTTTGCCATGCTAGGTGATATTATTTTGGCAGAACCCAAAGCCCTTGTAGGATTTGCAGGACCTAGGGTTATAGAACAAACCATAAAGCAAAAGCTCCCAGAGGGATTTCAAAAATCTGAATTTTTACAAAGTCATGGTATGGTAGATAAAATTGTGAAACGTGGGGATATGAAAAAAACCCTTTCTAGATTACTATCACTCCATCAATGTGAAGGGGGTGGGGCGCGTGGGTAAACTAAGTCCGTGGGATAAGGTACAGCTTGCAAGAAATCAAGAACGTCCAAATGCAGCCTACTATATTCATCATATCTTTAAAGATTTTATAGAGCTTAGAGGAGATAGGGCTTTTGCAGATGATCGTTCTATTGTTGGTGGTATTGGCACAATAGGCGGCATTCCTGTAACAGTCATTGCTCAGAATAAAGGCATGAATACAAAAGAGAATATTGCCAATAACTTTGGCATGGCTCACCCTGAAGGATACAGGAAAGCACTGCGTTTAATGAAGCAGGCAGAAAAATTTAACCGCCCAGTGATCTGTTTAATAGATACACCAGGTGCTTACTGTGGTTTAGAGGCAGAAGAAAGAGGGCAGGGCGAGGCTATTGCAAGAAATCTATTAGAAATGTCCAGGCTTCGCACCCCTATTATTTCGGGTATTATAGGAGAAGGTGGAAGCGGTGGAGCCCTTGCTTTAGGTGTTGCAGATAGAGTATTTATGCAGGAGAATACAATTTATTCTATTTTATCCCCAGAGGGATTTGCCAGTATTCTTTGGAAAGATAGTTCGAGGGCAGAAGAAGCAGCTGGTGTAATGAAGATTATTGCTCAAGATCTATATGAGTTTAAAATAATTGATAAAATTGTAGAAGAACCTATAGATGGTGCCCATACAGATCCTGAAACAGCAGCAAGCTTGCTTGAAGTGTACTTAGAGCAAGAATTACAGCAGCTTATGGGAATCTCTATAGATCAACTTATTGCCAGTCGTTATAAAAGATTTAGAAGCTATGGAGAATTCCAATAAAATTAAGGGGAGTCCTAATTAGGACTCCCTTTAATTTTGTTTGTTAACAAGCGCTTTGTGTTGTATTATGTAAGTAGATAGAATAGTTAATTTCAGATGAGAGGGGCTTAGGATATGAAAGTAGGAATATTTAACGGCACAGTGGCTACGACCAATGGCTTGTACAGAGTAAGTGATTTAACTGTTGATGAGGCAAAAGAGATTTTGTGTGAAAATGGATATGTATCAGCAATAGGACATGAATCAACAGCCAAGATTATATCTGAGTTAATGGAAATGGATATACCAATGAACCGTATTAATTTCGCCCAAATGGTAGGACAAAAGGCAGTTGTGTTTAAATTAAATAGAAGGCCGAAAGAAGGGACAGTGCTTTCTAGGGACCAGGTTGAGGAAGTGGGTTATTCTTTTAAACTAATGGAGAGACTGGAGTGAGACAAATGGTTTATAAAAAGTTAGATGACATTTTAGATACTATTAAAAGCAATAAGCTAGTCGTACTAACAGGATCAACTAGAGCCTGTGGTGTGTGTGTGGCTATTAAACCTAGGCTCCAGGAAGTATTAAATAAATATAGTGACATAGAAGAGATATATGTTTATGTGGATGATTTGGAAGAGGCAGCAGGAGAATTTATGATTTTTACAGTACCCACCATTGTATTATTTGTAGAAGGAAAAGAAGTACATAGAGAAAGTAGAATTATTGACTTTCAGCAATTGGAATTTGAGATTTCAAGGTGGCATGCTTTTTTAAAAGAAATATAAAGAGAATGATAGAAAGATGTCGATTAATGTAACCAAATAACCCCTGCTACATATTATGAAGTGTGAGATATAACTTTATAGTTTGTAGGAGGGGATTTGTATATGAGTAGATTTTGTTATGGATGTGGCTGCAACTGGGAAGATGAATTAGACAATGATTATGGGAACAGTGGCCAGTGTGTAGATGAGGGAGTAGTTGTTTGTAAATGTAACTGCAAGTGTCTTTGCCGGGGACCTGAGGGACCAATGGGACCACAGGGGGAAGAGGGCCCACCAGGACCAAGAGGATTCCGAGGAATGACGGGGGCCCAAGGTGCAAAAGGTGACACGGGAGCTACAGGAGCCACGGGAGCTACAGGAGCTACAGGAGCTACAGGAGCAAAGGGTGATACCGGAGCCACAGGAGCCACAGGAGCCACAGGCCCAGCAGGAGCCACAGGTCCAGAAGGCCCAACAGGCCCAGCAGGAGCCACAGGTCCAGAAGGCCCAGCAGGTCCAGCAGGAGCCACAGGTCCAGAAGGCCCAGCGGGTCCAGCAGGAGCCACAG
>CAZLPH010000077.1:0-3334 GCA_964561345.1 uncultured Candidatus Epulonipiscium sp. | reverse complement strand
GGTCCAGCAGGAGCCACAGGTCCAGAAGGCCCAGCGGGTCCAGCAGGAGCCACAGGTCCAGAAGGCCCAGCGGGTCCAGCAGGAGCCACAGGTCCAGAAGGCCCAGCGGGTCCAGCAGGAGCCACAGGTCCAGAAGGCCCAGTAGGTCCAGCGGGCCCACCAGGTCCAATTGTTACAGCTCAATCCATGTTTGCAGCAAATCTGACAGGAGGTACAATTAATATAACTATAGGAGGACGGTTAGTACCGTTACCAACTCAAGATTTAGATGGGTTTACTGTAAACCCTGCAAATACGACATTCCAAGTACCAACGTCAGGGAGATATTATATCACCTATGACATTAATTTATTAATAGGTGTTGCACCAAATGCTAAGATACTTCGTAATGGCGTCCCAATACCAGCTTCTGTACGGAGTTCATTAGTGGCTAGATCCTATGGTGCTGGCTTTATCGTTACACTAGCAGCTGGAGATACTATTTCATTGGAGTTATCAGGTGTAATCGAAACAATATTATTGCAAGATGGTGTAGGTGTATCATTAACAATTATTAGATTATCCTAAAGAAAAAATAAGCTGTGGCCTAATAGTCACGGCTTATTTTAATGGTAATTTTTATTGGCTATCTTAATATACTAGATAGAGTCATGTATATATTAGGGAGTGATCAATGTGTTATCTAGCAGTGAAATGATAAAGCAATCCTTGGCATTGCACCTATTTTTTGCAAGAATTATGAAAGAACATGCATTTTTTTTAGAAATAGGATTCTCAAAAAAGGATAAAGGTCTAATACAACAAGCTAATGAATTCCAAAAGAGGTTTGGAAAAATATTAATAGAAACCATATCATTATCTAGTGGTGTTGTGGCCTCAAATATATTAGAGTCTGGTGAAGTAATTACCCCGTTTACATTAAAGTCAGAAATGAGCTCTGCTTATTTTACAGGAGTTGGGATCAATACTAACATAACACAAGCAGAAATTGGGCTTCGAGGAGGCAGTGGTGAAGTTTCTAGTTTGGATCTTGAGAAAAAAATAAAAGTACTTAATATTAATACCATAAGCTTACTAATGAACTTTGTAAATTTTAAAGATAAAGTGCTATCAGATATACTATCGTGCTGTATTTTCACTAGGAATTATCCATCTTTATTAGAACATATTATTGAAGAAGCAAGGTTTTATCTAACCTTACTTCAAAAAATAGAAAAACATGAAAAGATTATGTTAGCCCAACAAAGTTATATAGTACAGAATTTTTGGGATCACATGATGGAAGGTCATGCAACAATAATAAGTATACTTTTAGACCCATCAGAAAAACAATTAATGAGTGGTGCCAAGTCCTTTGAAAAAGAATTTAAAGAGTTATCTAGAGAGCTTAAAGAAAATAAAGAGAGGTCCTTTAAGAAAGTAACTTGCCAGACAATAATAGTAACAAGGGAAATACAGGATTTTAAACGGAAAATAACCCAAGGGATATTAGAGTGTGACATTAAATCTGTTATGATACCTTTATTAGCAGATCATGTGCTTAGAGAGGCTAATCATTACCTTAGGATATTAGGGGATATTTAGAGAGTTTATAGGGCTTGCACTTAGTGGTTATAAAAACTAAGTGCAAGCTTTTTTATGGGTTAGCGTGTATAATATATAACATAATGATAATAATAACTTTGGATAAAGGGGTAGATAAGATGAAAGTAATAGGAATTATTGGTGCAATGGAAGAAGAGATTATTGCAATACGCAGAAAAATGACCATAACAGTAACGAAAAGCATTGCTAGTATGGCATTTTATATAGGAGAAATAAACGGACAAAAAATCGTCCTAGTCCGGTGCGGAATTGGGAAAGTTAACGCGGCTGTATGTACACAGGTGTTAATTGACCTATTTGATGTGTCTTATATTATTAATACAGGTGTGGCAGGTGGCTTACACCCAGATATTAACATAGGGGATATTATTATTTCTAGTGATACAGTAGAGCATGATATGGATGTGACAGCATTTGGACATGATAAGGGATTTATTCCCCGCATGGATAAGACGTTTTTTGAGGCAGATAAGTGGCTTGTAGATGTAGCTCAAAAAGCTGCGGAGGTAATACAAGGAGACCACAAGGTGTATGTTGGAAGAATTGCTAGCGGAGATCAATTTGTTTCTAGTATGAAAGTGAAAGAAGAGATTTACACAAATTTTACAGCTTATTGCGCAGAAATGGAAGGTGCAGCCATTGCTCACACTTGTTTTTTAAACAAAATCCCTTTTGTGGTTATTAGGGCTATTTCAGATAAGGCAGATCAAAGTGCTGATGTTAACTTTGATGATTTTGTAAACGTGGCAGCTAGAAATGCGAGTAAAATGATAGAAGCAATGATGATCCAAATAGGAAACATTAAATAAATTAAAATTAAATTATATAACCCTTGCAATTGGTAAAAAATGGATTACAATAAGATGTAGGAGAGATATTTTATCAGTAGAAAGGGGTTTTTATGACGTTTATATTTTTAGTCTTAAATACAATTATATTTTTATGGACATCTTTAGGTATTCTTATGTTTGCTAATAATTTAAAGAGAATTAACAGGAGTATTGATATTTATTTAGACCCTAAGGCCTACAAGCCTAAAAGTGATGTTAGGCTTATTACTCTATTGCTGGACAAGTATAATCAGTATGAAAACAATGCGTTAGTAGATTTGGACGTATTAATTGCAGACGGGTTTTATAATGAAAAAATTGGACAATTTAAAACATCAGTTATAGAAACCCTAGCAACTAGAGGTATCAGGTTATTATGGATTAGTATGATAGCAATGGTAATAATCGAGAGCCTTACTGTAGGGTTAGGGCGATCTAATATAAACTCAGTTATGATCATTATAAGTGCAGGATTGAGTGTTGTATTAGCATTATATGAGATGTACTCAGATTTAGAAAATGGAAAGAAACAATTATTTTTAAAAATCAAAAACTATCTTAATAATGAGTATCCACGGCTTAAAACAAATCAAAAAGAGAGAGAAGAGGTTTCATTATTATTAAATAAGATTGAAAAATTGGAAGCGAAAATAAATGATTATGAAACCATAAAACTATCTCAAAAACAAGACAAGAAAAAGGAAGAGGAAATGTTGCAAGAGGAAGATATTATCCGGATCCTACAATCTTTTGATATGTTTACATAAAATACGTAAAAAGGTAAACAATATATAGAGCATGAATATTACTAAAAGGATAAAGAATAATGCAACAATTATTGACAATAAGTCGTTAAACTGTGATAATTGTAACTATAATAATCATAGTTTATGCTAAAA
>CAZLPH010000076.1:0-11016 GCA_964561345.1 uncultured Candidatus Epulonipiscium sp. | reverse complement strand
GGTTTTGGGATAGGGAAAATGTGTATCCTTATTTAGGCTTTGAAGACTTTATATCAGATGAGGATTTTATAGACCCACATAAAAGAGGTACCTTTATATCAGATATGGAAGCCAGCTATGAGATTATTAGGCAATATGAAAAAAACCAAGGAAAGCCTTTCTTTAACTTTACAGTAACCATGCAAAATCATGGGCCATACAATGATAAACGTTATGGGGATGATAGGATTAAAGTAAAAGGGGGCAATCTATCAGAGGAATCAAAAGATATTCTAGAGACCTACACAGAAGGTGTAAGGGATTCAGATGATGCCCTAAAGCACCTCATGGATTATTTTGAAACCGTAGATGAGCCCACGATTATCCTTATGTTTGGAGACCATTTACCTATGTTAGGCAATGATTATTCTGTTTACAAGGAGGCCAATTTTGTTTCTGAAAATGCAACAAGCTTAGAAGATAGTAAGAAATTGCATATGACTCCCTTAGTTATTTGGAATAATTATAGCAATAAACAAGAAGATATTGGTATAATAAATGCAAGTTATCTAGGGGCATATACAATGGCATATGGAAAGATGGAGATGCCCCTATACTTTGAATTTTTAAATAGGCTCCACCTAGATCTGCCAGCATATATTAAAGAAGTCGTGATTAAGCAAGACGGGTCAACATTGCAGGTTTTACCTAGTGAAGAAGAAATAATGAGACAAAAACACTGGATGTTGCAGTATGATCTAATGTTTGGAGACGAACATAGTAAAGACATACTCTATACGTATTGACAATAACTTATAATAAGTATAATCTAATGTGTAGGCATAAGATTAAGGATTCCAAAAAGGGGGGTCATATATGAGTTCAACAATGAAGGCAATAGGATTTTCAGGAATAAAGAGTAAACAATCATGGGATGACCTGGTTGCAGATGTACTTCGTGAACCTACCCGTACATTTATGAGAAAGTATGAAAAAGATAAAGTCCTAGTAGAGTATTACAAGGAATATGGTGATAGAACATACTTACTTGTTCGTGTGGCTCTAGGCGAAGGTCCTAAGGAGAAAATAAACCCTAAAATATATATTGAAGAATGTGAGCCGTATGTAGAGGCGAGATACGCTTTAGAAATACAAGATTTAGAAATAGAAGACACAGAAGATGATTTCATTTTCTATGCAGTATGTGAGGATGTTGGGACAGGTATGCAAATTGTATTTTGGTTACAAAATATTATAGAGTACCTAGACTGTCTAGAAGAAGATTTTGTTGACTATACAGGTGTTAATATTGTTGGTATTGGTAGTGAAGGAACCATTGTATTACCCATCGAAAAAGGTGATGATGATGCGGAGTACGAAAATACAGAACGGGAATATTTACGTGCCATATTGCAAAGGGCTAAAGCAGGCGATAAGGAAGCCATTGAAATGTTAGAAAAAGAGGAAGAACAACTAGATGAGCAGCTTAAGGAAAGACTTCGCACGGAAGATTTCCTGACTGTAATGGATGGTTATTTTCTTCCAGCGACTAACATTGAAGCGACTTATGCAGTACTTGGAACCATTAAAGAGCTAGAAGTTCGTGTAAATAACAAAACAAAAGAAAAAATGTATTGGATGTATCTAGATGTCAATGGAATGCTTCTTGAAGTTGTCATCAACATGGGAGACCTCATCGGAAAGCCATCTGTAGGCATGCGGTTTATGGGGACTTGCTGGATGCAAGGAACGGTAGAATTTGAATAATATAAAAGCTCTTTCTTGGAAAAGAATATAAAAACTAAGAAAGGGTTTTTTATTAAAATTAAAAAAATTGCTTGACTAGAAGCAGTATTTCCCATAGTATATAAAGAGTAATATATGTGTTTCCGTAGCTCAGATGGATAGAGCAATCCCCTCCTAAGGGATAGGCCGTGAGTTCGACTCTCGCCGGGAACATTATAATAAAAACAGAGCCTTGCAACCAGTGTTGCAAGGCTCTGTTTTTTAGGATAACCCTATTTAGAGTTGGTGTACAAGACCCCCATCAATTCGCACATCACATCCTGTTATAAAGGACGCATCATCACTTGAGAGGAATTTAACCAGTTTGGCCATAGGCTAAGGATTGGTCCTCACAAAGTCTTTGTACACCGTACTTTGATAGACCATATGCTTTCCTAGGATCATTTTCAACAACAAGAGTAGCACTTTCTACAAAACGATCATCTAAAGAGTTTTTAACTAAATCATCATAGGAAGCATTTCTAGGAACAAGGAAGCCTAGCATAGATCCTAAAAATACCATGGTCATACCTGGTTTTGCATAAGATAGGAATTCTTCGGCTATAATACCATACCCTTCGTTAAGATGTGTTACAATACCCGTATATATTGATATATGGGTATTGTAACACATCTAGGAAAATAAAAGGTATTATTGAACATTAAATATAAAGTTTTTACGAGAAGCAACTTTGCCCTTTGAGTCAAAAGTAATAACATTAAGTGTATTTTTTCCCTTACCTAGTTTGCTAGAATCAAGTGTGAACTTATAAGGGAATGTTGTACTCTCACTTAGATAGACATCATTGACTTTATAGGTAACTTTACTAATATAAGGATCGTATGTTTTTGCCCAAGTTGCACCTTCCATCATACCGCTTACATTTTGGAGGGGGTGATAAGTATTTTGGCTAACAGTTGTTTCTGTTGGGGCTGTAGGACCATTAACCACAGTGGATAGGAAGTAGTTATTTTTAATAATATTTTGATAGGTTTGTTTAACTTTGGTATTTTCTGTTAAACTAAAATTATTTAATTTGCGGGCTTCTGTGTGTGCATTCTTAATGGTATTATTTGAAAACCAATTAATGGCTTTAACCCGTGGATACTTTAACTGTATCCCGTCGTATAACAGCCGCATCTTAGTAGTAGATAGCTGTGTGGTGTCCATATTGCCGGCTACACTAAAGTGAGTAGCCCCGTATTCCCCAATCATAATAGGCTTTTTATCACTATAAGTATCGTAGACAAATTTAAACAAATCATCAGGGCTGACATCATCAGCAGGTTGTTTCACATCACCGTTAAAGAACTTAACATTGTACATATTAACCCCTACCCAATCAACAGCAGCATCACCAGGGTAATATTTTGTGATTTCAGCCACAGGGGCTGAGTTAGGAACCCATACCATAGCCACGTTAGGTGCTTCTTCCTTCATGATGGTAGAAACCAATTGGAATTTCTGCTTATAAAGGTCTGGATTTCCGTTCCATTTAACCCAATCCCCATTCATCTCTGAAGCAAAACGTAGGAAAATAGGTGCTCCAAAGGCTTTAGCTTGCCTTGCAAATTCCCTAAGGTAGGCGTCATCCTTAACCATGGCAAGTCCATCATTAGGCTCTAAAGCGAGATGAACAGCAGCACCAGCATCTTTAACTTGGCCAGCCCAGCCAGTTGGAAAAGGTGCACCGTATTTATGATAGGTAAAATAAATAGAGTGTTGTTTTCCCATAATTTGATTAAAGGCAGCCACATTCTTATGGCCAACATTAGCATCATACTCTACAAAAGCCCCAATATAAGTACCGTGTCTGGGTTCGAATTTTGCAAGGGGATAGGTGGTTGGATAAACCATCTTCTTCATAAAAACATCAGTGGTAGATTTAATAGACTGTGCTTTGTTTCTAAGAACGATTGCCCCATTAATATCCCCTATTTTCTCATAAATATTAGCAGCCCCTTCATAATAAGGAACAGCATCATCAAATTGAGCTAAAGCAACATATGTATCGGCAATATCCCTTTTCACGGCAGCAGTGGGATTAGTCTGATGTGCTTTTAGTAAATAAGCAAGGGCTTTAGAATAATCTTTTTGGCTTATAAAGGTCTTGGCACTATTATGCAGCTTACTAGGGTGCTGATTTGGAACTGTAAAACCATATGTTACCTGACCAAATAGTAATACTGTGGCTAAGCAAAGGGGAATAAGTTTTTTAAAATGAAATTTCTTTGTCATAAGTTACCTCCAAATAGTATGTATTGTGTAGTAGATTCTATATTTTATATTATAGCATGAGGACATAATAAATAGGAACTAATACAATTGACTTTACGTCTAAGTAATTAGAATATATAATTAATTTAAAAGGGGAGATAGAGATGAATAAGAAACTTAAAAGTATATTATGTATGGTCATCTTAGCTGTGGTATTTACAACAGGTTGTGGTGCAAGTAAGAGCTATCAAGGTGCACCAATGGAAAGTACTGGCCAGTATGATGAAATGGCCCAAGACTCTTATGTGGATATTGACGCTGAGGGTGAAGTGGGATTGGATAGGGGGACAGCTCAAAGAAAGACCAATCAAAAACTCATACACAGGGCAAGTATGAATGTTGAAGTATTACAAAAGTTAGAACCTTTAATTCTGTCAGTGCAAAATTTTGTAGAAGACCATGATGGTTATATTGAAAATATGGAGCAATTTAGAAGTGGTTATGACCCTATAACACAGGAAGAACTAGAGGCAGTATTCATGGTCATTAGAATACCACATGAGCACTATAGTCAAACCCTCCAAACCATTTCAGATATAGGGACAGTTGTTAATAAAAGCAGTGGTGTAGAAGATGTCACCCTTCAGTATAGTGACATAGAAAGCACCTTAAAAATGTACAAGATTGAGCAAGATAGACTACTTGGAATGCTAGAGAACGAAGCCACTGATATTAAGGATATGATAGAAATAGAAAAAAGACTTAGTGAAGTTAGGATTGAGTTAGAGAAGCAGGAATCAGCAAGACGGTCTCTAGATTCTTTAATTAACTATGATACGATAGAGCTTGAAATGAGGCAAGTCAGAAGAACCAGTGATGAAGGAATAAGCAAGAAATTTAGTGCAAGGATTAAGACAACTTTTAAGGATTCAATTGATGGTGTTATTATATTTTTCCAAGGTTTTGTATTAAGTCTTACGTATTTGGCAATACCTATACTACTATTAGCAACCATTTTTGGGGCAGTATACCTTGTGGCTAGGAAAATAGTAAGATGTAAAAGAGAGAAGCCAGGGCCAAAAAATGAAAATAATGCAGACTAAATAGTGATATGATATACTAGATACAATTGATTTTAAATTATTATATACAGGGGGAAAACAATGGACGTACCATATCTAATGACACCGGGGCCAACCCAAGTACGAGAAAATGTAAGACTTGCAAGAGCCAAAGAATGCACAAATCCAGACATAGATTTGGATTTTTATGAATTTTATAAAGACACATGTGCACATATAGGCGAATTTTTAAAAACAAAAGAAAGTGTTTTTATCTTATCAGGAGAAGGAATTCTTGGACTAGAGGCAGCTTGTGCTTCTTTAACAGAAAGAGGAGACAGAGTATTGGTTCTTGATAATGGGATTTTTGGCGAGGGATTTGCTGATTTTGTTACCATGTACGGCGGGGAAGCTGTATTATTTGAGAGTGACAAAACCAAAGAGATTGATGTGGAAGCCTTAAGAGCATTTCTGGAAAAGGATAGTGACTTTAAATATGCAACCATTGTTCATTGTGATACACCATCAGGGGTGCTTAACCCAATGGACACAATATGCCCACTCCTTAAGTCTTATAATATTATAACCGTGGTAGATAGTGTTGCAGCCATGGGAGGGGAGCCCCTCCTAACAGATGATTGGCAGGTAGACATAGCCCTTGGAGGATCTCAAAAGTGTGTGTCAGCCCCGCCAGGATTAACCTTCCTAAGTATTAGCCAAGATGCATGGACAGCCATGGAAAATAGGAAAACGCCTATTGCTTCATATTACTGTAACTTATTAATATGGAAGAATTATTACAAAGATAAATGGTTCCCCTATACAATGCCCATTAGTGATATACAAGGGCTTAGGGTTGCCATTGATAACATATTAGAAGAAGGATTAGACGATGTACAAGAAAGGCATGCTTTGGTTGCTAACTATACCAGGAGCAGACTTGTAGACGCAGGACTAGAATTATATTTAGAAGGTGGGTTTTCTAATACCGTAACAGCGGTTAAGATTCCGGAAGGTATAAAGGGTAGTCAGCCAATATTAGATGAGATGCTAAAGCAGTATGGTATCATGGTTACAGGTAGCTTTGGTTATTTACAAGATGTGGTCATCAGAATCGGTCATATGGGAGAAAACGCTTATATAAGCAAAGTTAAAGTAACACTAGATGCATTAATAGAAGCAATAAGAAGTTTAAAAGTATAGTCATTATGAAAGGAACCATAATATGTCTAAAATAGTTGTACTAGCCGAAAAGCCTTCAGTTGGAAGAGATATCGCAAAAGTACTCAATTGCCACAAGAAAGGCAATGGCTTTATAGAGGGAGATAAATATATTGTAACCTGGGCACTAGGCCATTTAGTAACCTTGGCAGATCCAGAACGGTATGATAATAAATATAAGACTTGGAACATAGAAGATTTACCCATTATTCCTAAAGAGATGAAAACGGATGTTATAAGGCAAAGTAGCAAGCAATATAACGCAGTTAAAACCCAACTACTTAGAAAAGACGTTAGTGAAATCGTTATTGCAACAGATGCTGGCCGTGAAGGAGAGTTAGTAGCAAGATGGATTATAGATAAGGCAGGGGTTAATAAGCCTATGAAACGTCTTTGGATTTCATCCGTAACAGATAAGGCAATTAAACAAGGCTTTTCAAAGTTACGCCCGGCCAAAGAGTATGAAAACCTGTACGCTTCTGCTGTGGCTAGATCTGAAGCAGACTGGGTTGTTGGGATTAATGCAACCCGGGCATTAACGTGTAAACATAATGCCCAGCTCTCATGTGGACGTGTACAAACACCAACAGTGGCCATGATTGCCGAAAAAGAAGAAGAGATTAAAAAGTTTAAAGCAAAAGAATTTTATGCGATCATAGCAACATCAGGAAAGATTAGGCTAACATGGCAAGATAATAAGACAAAAGATATAAAAACATTTAATGAAAGCTATGTAGATGGACTGATTAAGTCCCTAAGCTCTAAAGAAGCCAAGGTGGTAGAAGTAGACAAGGCCCTAAAGAAAACGTATGCCCCAAGGCTTTACGATTTAACAGAACTTCAAAGAGATGCCAATAAGATGTTTAACTTCTCGGCAAAAGAGACACTATCTATTATTCAGGGATTATATGAAAGACATAAAGTTTTAACCTATCCAAGGACAGATTCTAGGTACATTTCAAGCGATGTTGTTGAAACACTAGGAGAAAGGGTAGATGCCTGCCGAGTTGGACCCTATGCTAAGTTAGCAAGCAAGATCCTTAGAGGGTCTATTAAAGGAAACAATAGATTTGTAGATAACACCAAAGTCTCTGACCACCATGCCATCATTCCAACGGAAGAAGCGGCAGATTTTAGATCCTTTAATGACAGAGAACGAAAAATATATGACTTGGTGGTAAAGCGGTTTTTAGCTGTTCTATACCCAGCCTTTGAATATGAACAAACAACCATAGAGGCAGATATAGGTGGCCAGACATTTGTTGCTAGAGGAAAAAGAGTAATTGTCCAAGGCTGGAAAGAAGTCTATGAAAATAGATATGCTGATGAGGAAGATGCAATAGAAGATCAAACGCTGCCACAAATTAACAAGGGAGACTTGCTAGCAATTGCTCAAATCACTAAAACTTCAGGTAAGACAAGACCACCAGCACCCTTTAATGAAGCAACCCTTTTATCAGCCATGGAAAACCCAGCAAAATATATGGACACACAAGATAAAAGCCTAATCAAAACAATAGGGGAAACAGGTGGCCTTGGGACAGTGGCTACCCGGGCAGATGTCATAGATAAATTATTTAATTCTTTTTTGCTGGAGAAAAGAGGCAAAGACATTTGGGTGACATCCAAGGGTAAACAGTTACTTGAACTGGTTCCAGAAGGGCTCAAGTCCCCAACACTTACAGGAGAGTGGGAGCAAAAGCTCAGCGCCATTGCTAAAGGAAACCTAAAGAAAGAAACCTTTGTTAAGGAAATGGAAAACTATGCAAGAGAAGCGGTTAAAGAGATTAAAGATGATACCCAGAGGTTTAAGCATGACAACATGACAACCACCAGGTGCCCAGAATGTGATAAGTTTATGCTTTCAGTGAATGGCAAAAGGGGAAAGATGCTTGTATGCCAAGATAGGGAATGTGGCAGCAGGAAGATGATCTCAAAGATGACTAATTCTAGGTGTCCTAACTGCCGTAAAAAGTTAGAGCTACGAGGAGAGGGTGACGGACAGATATTTGTTTGTGTGTGTGGCCATAGGGAAAAGCTATCGTCTTTCAATAAACGAAAGAAAAAAGAAAATAATAGGCTTTCTAAAAGGGAAGTTTCTAAATATATAGGTAAGCAAGATAAGAAGGATGAGGGATTTGGATCCGCTTTTGATGATGCTTTTTCAAAGCTAAAGTTCTAAAGAAGGAGAATATTGAATGCAAAAACAAAGGGAATTATTAAAGCAATATTTTGGTTATGATGACTTTAGGGCAGATCAAAAGGCCCCTATAGAAAGTATTCAAAAAGGGAAAGATACGGTTACAATCATGCCAACTGGTGGGGGAAAATCTATTTGTTTTCAAATACCAGCCTTAATGGCTGATGGTATTTCCCTGGTAATATCCCCTTTGATTTCACTTATGAAAGACCAGGTAGATGCCCTAAATAACGTCGGGATTGCAGCAAGTTACATTAACAGCTCCTTATCCTACACTGAAACCCAGGAAAGATTATGGGATATGAAGCAGGGGAAGGTTAAGCTTATTTATGTTGCCCCAGAGAGATTAGACTCAGATGACTTTAATGAGGCTCTAGCCAAATGTAATATTAGTCACTTTATTATAGATGAGGCCCACTGCGTATCACAGTGGGGTCATGATTTTAGGCCTAGCTATCAAAGGTTGGCATCATTTATTAAATGGTTACCTAGGCGGCCCATTATTTCGGCCTTTACAGCAACGGCTACAGATATCGTCCGAGAAGATATGGTTAAACTATTAGAACTTCAAGATCCTAATATCTATGTGAGCAGCTTTAACAGGCCTAACTTAAGCTTAAATGTTATAAGGGGAGAAAATCGCAATGATTTTATTACCCAATACATTAGGAAGCGTCCCAATGAATCAGGTATTATTTATACCTCAACAAGAAGAGAGGCTCAAAGTGTTTACGAGCTTCTTGCAAGGCAAGGGTATTCAGTAGGGGTATATCATGCAGGGCTGAGTGAAATAGAAAGAAGTCAAACACAGGAAGACTTTGCTTATGATCAGACACACATTATGGTGGCTACTAATGCATTTGGAATGGGAATTGATAAATCAAACATACGTTATGTGATGCATTACAACCTTCCAAAAAACATAGAAGCTTACTACCAAGAGATTGGGAGGGCCGGTCGTGATGGTGAGCCAAGTGAATGTTATTTGTTTTTCAGTGCAAATGATATACAAACACAGCGGTATTTTATAGATAATAAGGATATAGAAGATGACCGGCGGGAGGCTGAGTATGATAGTTTAGCCAAACTTGTAGACTATTGTTACATTAACACCTGTCTTAGAAAGTATGTACTAGAATACTTTGGGGAGGTAGGCGTACCCCAAGAATGTGGCAATTGCAGTAGCTGTAATGACCAAGGAGAATTAGTTGATATGACAATTGAAGCTCAGAAAGTTTTATCATGTGTGGTGCGCATGAAAGAACGCTTTGGGGTTAAACTAATCGCTGAGGTCCTAAGCGGGTCTAACAATAAAAGAATTAAGGAACTTGGCTTTAGGAATCTTTCTACCCATGGTATTATGGCAAGTCAAACCATAAAGGAGATTTCAGATACCATTAATAAGCTAATTGCAGATCAATATTTACAGGTAACAAGAGATGGATACCCAGTTGTAAAATTAGCAGCTAAAGCTTTGCCTGTTTTAAAAAACAAGGAAAAGGTCTATATGAAGCTAAATAAGGTTAAAGATGTGGGAAGTGTTCAATACGATATAAGCTTATTCGAACAGCTACGTAGCCTACGATTAGAACAAGCTCAAAAGGAAAAGGTGCCACCATATATCATTTTTGAAGACACATCACTAATAGAAATGAGCAAATACATGCCTATAACACCAGAGCACTTTTTAATGATGAAGGGTGTTGGGAACAGGCGCTATGAAAAGTACGGAGAAACTTTCTTAAGTGTTATTAAGGAGTATGTAGAAAAGCAAGAGATTACCCCAAAGCCATTCAGTGTCAAGCAAAAAGCTAAAAGTAGAGGACGGGGATCTAAAAAAACCCATCTAGTGACATATGATATGTATTATGGGGAAGGAAAATCTATTAAAGATATTGCCAAAGAACGGGAATTACAAGTTCAAACAATACAAGGGCATTTATTAACGTGTAAAACAAGAGAAGATATGGCAGTGGATTTAGATGAATTTATAGAAGCCCAGTTTGAAGATCAGATTCTTGAAACTGCCCAAGCAACAGGTTTAGAGTCTTTAAAAGCCATAAAGGAGCAATTACCCAAAGACGTAACATACTTTATGATTCGTGCTGTCTTGTGTAAGTACGAGATAGGGACATAAATAATAAAGGCTTATAAAATGAACCAATGCAAGCAAAACCTTGACAAAAAACGCAAATAGTTTACAATATACTTAGTACGATAAAAAATGGGAACAATAATGTTTTGGAGGGATAGAATTGGCTATAGCAAAACTAACAGCTCATAAGAGAAGTGACGTAGCAAAGAAAATCAGAAGAGAAGGATTTACACCAGCCGTAGTATACGGATTTGGACATGAAGAAGGAAAGGCTATTCAATTTAAATCATCAGAACTTTTAGCGACTATCAGAAAGTTTGGTACAAACGCAAGGGTTACAGTTGAGATAGATGGAAAAGGCGAGTATGGTGCAATTAAGGATGTTCAGCTTCACCCAGTGACAAACGAAATTAGACATATTGATATTCACGTGTTTAACCAAAGTGACGTTGTAACA
>CAZLPH010000075.1:0-11117 GCA_964561345.1 uncultured Candidatus Epulonipiscium sp. | reverse complement strand
CAATAGAGCTTCACTCACACTACACAAGTGGTGTGGCTGGAATGTCTTATCTAAAAGCAGTTGAAGCAGGCTGTGACATTATTGATACAGCTATATCACCACTAGCAATGGGAACGAGCCAACCTGCAACAGAAGTTATGGTTGAAACCTTAAAAGGAACACCATATGATACAGGTCTAGACCAAGCGAAACTAAGTGAAATTGCTGCTTACTTCCGCCCATTAAGACACGAAGCACTTGAGAGTGGTCTTTTAAATACCAAGGCACTTGAAGTGGATATTAACTCCCTACTCTATCAGGTACCAGGTGGTATGTTATCTAACCTTGTTTCACAACTTAAACAACAAGGTGCAGAAGATAAGTATTATGAGGTTCTTCAAGAAATACCAAAAGTAAGGGCAGACTTTGGTTATATCCCACTGGTAACACCTACAAGTCAAATTGTGGGAACACAGGCAGTACTTAACGTACTAGCAGGGGAAAGATACAAAATGGTTTCTAAAGAATCTAAAGGTATTGTACGAGGCGAATATGGCCGTACGCCAGTACCCATAGGCCCAGAAATTGTTGAGAAACTAATCGGCAAAGACAAACGTATCACTGGCCGTTTTGCCGATACCCTTAAGCCAGAGCTTGCAACATTAGAAGCTGAAATGGCAATGTACAAAGAACAAGATGAGGACGTTTTATCCTACGCACTATTCCCACAAGTAGCCGTGGACTTCTTCAAACATCGCCAGGCTCAAAAAACTAAGATTGATCCAGCAGTAGCTGATTCAAATAACAAAACCTACCCGGCGTAGGTCAACTATAAGGCTATGTGCCCTTCGGGGCCATGGCCTTTTTTTGATGGGATTTGGGGTGGTTGGGGTCCAGGGTGAGATATGAGCACGGGGGATAATACCTGTCGGCAAAATATCCCTCCGTGCGCATATCTCACCCTGGACCATGGCACCGCAGTGAAACCTGTCAAGAGGACGGCTTTTTGGGGGAAAGGCAGAAGATGGGGAGTGGGGGGGGACCTACGGTGCCGAGGGCAATTGCGGCCTCGTGGATGTGCGGGGTGAACCTACTAGCCATCACGGAACTTGATGGCCCCAATGCTCCCACCAGCGAAGCGAAGACAAGAGGGTTTCCTAAGGCTCTTAAGGTTTTGCTACTAGCTACCACGGGGCTTGGTGGCCCTAATGTTTTACCGCTCGCCCTGATATTCCATACCAAGGCGTCATATAAGTAACTGGGATATTTTGCCGCTAGGTATTATCCCAGTTACTTATATGACGCCGCCCCATTGCCAAACCCCAAAAAAACATATATAATGGCTTTATATGCTTTTGAGAAGGGGAATTTAATGAACAGAGATAATAATTTGATTAACAGAATTCGTAAGAATATGTCAAAGCTTAGTAAGGGTCAGAAGTTAATTGCTAATTATATTTTGGACCACTATGAGAAAGCAATTTATTTGACGGCAGCAAAGCTTGGAACAATTGTTGGGGTAAGTGAGTCGACAGTTGTAAGATTTGCTAATGAACTAGGTTATGATGGCTACCCTAAATTGCAGGAAGCTTTGGAGGAACTTGTAAAAAGTAAACTCACAGCCATGCAACGTATTGAGGTAACAACAGAAAGAATTGATCATAATAATGTGTTAAGAAGCGTACTTCAAACAGATGCAGATCAGATTAGATATACAATTGAGCATGCTGATGAGGAGATGTTTCAAGCGGCTGTTACTAAAATTATAGAGGCTAAGACTATCTATATTTTAGGTGTTCGAAGCTGTGCAGGTCTTGCTGGATTTTTAGCCTTTTACTTTAACATTATCTTTGATAATGTTAAGCTTGTGAATACCAATAGTGTCAGTGAGATGTTTGAGATTATACACAGGGTCTCTCCAGAGGATGTTGTTATTGGTATTAGTTTTCCAAGGTATTCTAAGAGAATTTTGAAGGCGCTTGAGTTTTCAAATTCAAAAGACGCAACAGTTGTTGCAGTTACAGATAGCTTTTTGTCACCTTTGGCGAAACTTGCTGATTATCCCCTAGTTGGTAGAAGTGAAATGATTTCATTTGTGGATTCTTTGGTTGCACCAATGAGTATTTTAAATGCTTTAATTGTTGCTATTAGTTTGCAGAAAAAAGAGGCCATTACTTACAACTTAGAAAAACTTGAAAAAGTATGGACTGAATTTGAAGTTTATGACGATACCTATAAGGACCTACCAGGCCTGTATTCTCCGCCACTTGGAACCAAAGAGCAATATGACTAAGATCAAAAAAGGAAGAGGTGCTATCATATGATGACCATTGCTATTCGGGGTGCGACAACAGTTGCTAAGAATGAAAAAGCGAGCATATTAGAAGCGACTGAAGAATTGCTCCTTTCTATTATAAAAGAGAACGAAATAGAATTAGAAGAAATTTCTAGTATTTTATTGACAGCCACAAAAGACCTTACAAAAGTCTACCCAGCTGTTGCTGCCCGTCACATTGGTATTACAAACGCTGCGCTTATGTGTGTCCAAGAAATGTATGTTGAAGGCAGTTTGGAAATGTGTATTCGGGTAATGGTTCAAATTCAAAGAAAAAGGTCAGATGTGGGTGTACCCACAAAGCACATCTACTTACACGGGGCAGCAAAACTTCGTCCTGATTTATTAGGGGTGTCAGCCATAGCCATAGATGGGCCTGCAGGTGCGGGTAAGAGCACCATAGCAAGGAATGTGGCAAGCACACTGGGCTATATCTATATTGATACAGGGGCTATGTACAGAGCTGTGGCTTATTATTGCCAGGTAGAAGGAATTGATTGGAACAAACAGATGGATGTGGTTGGTGTCTTAAATCAAATTGATATTAAGATAGCCATTAAAGATAATACCCAACATATTTATTTGAATGGCAAAGATATATCACAGTTAATTCGTAACCAAGAAATAGCATCAGGCGCTTCGGTTGTCGCTTCCTATGATGAGGTTCGTAAACAATTGGTCAGGCTACAACGAAAACTAGCAGCCAAAACGTCAGTTGTAATGGATGGTAGAGATATTGGAACCCATGTTTTGCCTAATGCAAGGCTAAAGATTTTTTTAACAGCATCAGTTGCTGAAAGGGCTAGTCGCAGAGCAAAGGAACTAGAAGAAAATGGTTATGTTGTAGATCTAAGTCAAATTCAACAAGAAATAATAGACAGAGACTATAACGATTCTAACCGAGAGTTTTCACCTCTTTGTATGGCAGATGATGCCGTAGAAGTGGATACGACGGGCCAATCTATTGAGAAAGTAACAAAAGAAATATTAAACTTAATCAATGGATTAGGATAAGGAGGTATATATTGGAAATTATTATTGCCAAGACGGCAGGTTTTTGCTTTGGTGTACAAAGGGCCGTAGATTTAGCCTACAATGAATCTTATAAAGACAATGTTTTCACATATGGGCCTATTATTCATAACAGCCAGGTTGTACAATCTTTAGAAAAACGAGGAATAAAAGAAGTTAATAATATTAATACTATTAATGATGAGTCTAAATTAATCATTAGGTCCCACGGGGTAACACCTGATGTTTATACTGAGGCAAGTAAGCATAATATAAAAATTATAGATGCAACATGTCCTTATGTTAGAAAAATCCATAAGATTGTCGAAAGATGCAGCAACAATGGAGATCTTGTGGTTATTGTAGGCAATAAACAACATCCAGAAATTATCGGAATCAAAGGCTGGGCAACAAATAAGAGCATTGTTGTGGCAAGTATAGAGGATCTAAATGAAGAGGATTTTACTGAAGATATACCTATTTGTATTGTCTGTCAAACGACTTACAGAAGAGACAAATTAAAAGAAATTACAAATTGGATCAAAAATAGGTTTAAAAATGTTACAATATATGATACAATTTGCAATGCTACATCAGAACGCCAAGAAGAAGCAGTGGAAATTGCAAAAAACGTAGACTATATGGTTGTAATTGGCGATAAAAACAGCTCTAATACCCAGAAATTGTATGAGGTTTCAAAGAAATACTGCAAAAATACAGTGTGTATTGAAACTGCTGACGAATTAGAGTTGAATAATTTAAAATATGATGATAGAATTGGTATAACCGCAGGCGCTTCCACTCCTGACGGCACAATAGAGGAGGTTGTTGTAAAGATGCAACACAACGATGATATGAATAATGGTAAAGAACTAAGCTTCGCAGAATTATATGCGGCGCACGAGGAAACAAGATTACGTAAGGGACAAATTGTACTAGGAAAGGTAATTACAGTTACCGAAGCTGAAGAGGTTGTAGTAGACCTAGGTCATAAGTTTGACGGTATCATTAGCAAAAATGAATTATCTTCTGATCCTGACGCAAATGTACTAGATATTGTTGAGATAGGAGAAGAGATTGAAGTATATGTTTCAAGAATTAACGACGCTGAGAGTGTCGTAGTACTATCAAAGCGACGTGTCGATTCAGCGCATGGCTGGAAGCATATCGAAGAAGCATTCGAAAAGAATACAATACTTACTGGAACCGTTAAGATCATTACTAAGGGCGGAGTTATTGTACCGTTACACGGAACCAATATCTTTATCCCTATTTCATTACTTGCAGGAAGATACATTGAAGATCTTAGTGAATTTAAAGACAAAGAAATTCAATTCCAAATTATTGAGGTTGAGGCAAGACGTCGCCGCGTAATTGGTAACCGTAAAGCTCTGCTTATGGACAAAATCGAAAAGCGTAAAGACGAAGTACTCGAAACTTTAGAAGTAGACAAGAGAATTACAGGAACAGTTAAGAACATTACAGGTTACGGAATCTTTGTTGACCTTGATGGTATTGACGGGTTTGCTCATATTTCTAATTTATCTTGGAAACATATAAAAAGTCCAAAAGAAGTTGTTAAAATTGGTGAAGAAATCGAAGTTAAAGTTCTAGAAATCGATAGAGACAACAAGAAAGTATCCTTAACAATGAAATTCTCAGAAGATAATCCTTGGAATGATATTGAAGCCAAGTATCCAACAGAATCTGTTGTAACAGGTAAAGTTGTAAGAGTTGTTCCTTTTGGCGCATTTATTGAAATCGAAGAAGGACTAGAAGCATTGCTTCACATTTCACAAATCTCAACAGACCATGTTGACAAAGTAGAAGATGAACTTTCAGTTGGGGAAGCCATTGAAATTAAAATTCTTGAAGTTGACACAAAAGCTAAACGTATTAACGTCAGTCGCAAGGCTCTTTTAGAAGACGCTAAAGTAGAATCTAATGAAACTGAAACATTGGAGGAAGCACCAGAAAAAGCAGGTGTAGACAGTGAGAGCGACAACGAGTAATAACTACGATACGTTTAAACATGCAGTTTTAAGCTTAAGTGGTATTGATCTCAATGCTTATAAGGAGCGTCAAATGAAACGTAGAGTTGACGCTCTTATTAAAAAACATGACACTGATAATTATGCTGATTTTATAAGTCTTATCAAAAAAGATAAGCTAAAGTATGATGAGTTTATTAATTATTTAACCATTAACGTATCAGAATTCTACCGTAATCCTACTCAGTGGGAAACCTTAGAACGAGAAATCATTCCTTTTTTATTAGAAGGAAAGAAAACTCTTAATGTATGGAGTGCAGCATGTTCAACAGGTGATGAGCCTTATTCAGTTGCAATGGTGCTTTCCAAATTTATGCCCCTTTCCTCTATCAAAATTCAGGCAACTGATATTGATAAGGAAATTTTAGAAAAGGCAAAAGTAGGAATCTACTCTGCAAAAAGTATAGAAAATGTCCCGGCTGATATGAAGAGGAAGTTCTTTACTGAAGTCAAGGGATTATATCATGTGTCACCAGAGCTAAAAAAATGCATTGTTTTTAAAGAACATAACTTGTTAAGTGACCCCTATCCTACAAATCTAGACTTAGTCATTTGCAGGAATGTACTCATATATTTCACAGAGGAAGCTAAAAGTGACATATATACAAAGTTTAGTGAGTCACTTATTAAAGATGGAATATTATTTGTTGGAAGCACAGAACAAATAATATTAGCACATAAGTATAATTTGGCCCCTCACCGTGTGTTCTTTTATAAGAAATCTTAAAAAAACAACACTGTATGACATAACATACAGTGTTGTTTTTTTATGTTTTTCTTGAACTTCATATGAATTACCTATATAATGGCAATAAGATTAAAAAAATAACATATGGGGGAACTAAAATGAAACTAAAGAAATTATTAGCAATGGGCTTGTTAGCAGTAACAGCCGTAACAGGATGTAGCGGCGGAAGCCAGAAGGTAGCCACTAATGGGGGAGAAACCATTAAGATTGGTGCCAGCTTTGCTCTTACAGGTGAAATAGCAGCTTTTGGTAAGGCGGCAAGAAATGGTGTTATACTAGCGGCACAGGAGTACAACGGCAAGGGCGGCATACTTGGTAGACAGATTGAGGTTTTTGTTGAAGATAATAAAGGGGATGAATTAGAGGCCACGAATGCTTTTCGTAAACTAATGGACAAAGAAAAAATTGTTGCATTTATAGGATCTGATGTAAGCAGTACCACAGAGGCTATTGCGCAGATTGCAGGGGAAGAAAAAATTCCTATGATGGCACCTACAGCAACAAAGTTAAACATTACGACTTTAGGGGAAAATATTTTTAGGGCCTGTTATGTAGATCCATACCAAGGAAAGGTTATTGCAGATTTTGCTGCAGGGGATTTAAATGGGAAAACAGCAGCAGTTATGATGGATAATGGGGACGACTATTCTATTGGAATTGCAGATGCCTTTAAAGAAAGCTTTGAAAGTCAGGGCGGGGAAGTTCTTGCAATGGAATCTTATACAGATCAAGACAAAGATTTCAAGCCCCTTTTACTCAATATAAAAGCAAAAGAACCAGATATCATTCTTATTACAGATTATTATGGTACAGTGTCTCTTATAGCCCAGCAGATTAAAGAGGTAGGCATTGATGCTATTCTTGTAGGACCAGACGGGTGGGATGGTGTGGCTGAGCAGATTAAACATGATACAAGTGTCTTAGAAGGGGCTTTCTTTATTAATCACTATGCCACAGATGATCCAGATCCAGTAGTAGAATCATTTGTAGAAAATTATAGAAAAGAGTTTGAAGAAGAGCCTAATGCTTTATCAGTTCTAGCTTATGACGGTGCTAAAGTACTTTTTGAAGCAATGATAGCGGCAGGGACAACAGACTATGAGGACGTTATAGCAAAGATGCAAGGGTCTAATATTCAGGGGATAACAGGAACCATTACATATGGCCCAGATAGAAACCCTGTAAAAAGCGTTACAATTATTCAGATTAAAGATGGCCAAAACACAATGTACAAAAAAATGGATCCACAATAAGACAAAATAAACGGTTAGGTATGATAAATCATACCTAACCGTTTATTTTATGCCTTTAGCCATTTCTAAAAAACCTTGAATTTGTTTCATATAAAAATATTTATCTAATTCTAAGGAATGGATAGCAAAATATTTATTTGACCTAATATCATCTTTAAAAAGCTTTAAATCTTGCCCCTCTTTTAAATGAGAGAAGAAAATAGGTATAAATGATCCTGTGTGCCTAATATAGCATTCGCTTTTCTTAGCTTTTCTTTTTTGATCTTTAGGTATAAAGTTTGCAACAGTCTTATGCATCACTTCATTATTTTCTATGACATACATATAGTCCTTATAATTATCTAGGAAATAACGCTTTTCATCCATAAAAACTGGAAGATGTAGGGTGGCTTTGTTACTATCTTTTTCAAAGACTAGCTGACTTTGGCAAGTCATGGTCAGCTTAAAGTCCATTAAGGCGTCAATGGCTAGTGTGTATAAAACGGTTATATGGTCTTTATTATTAGTGGCACTTAAAAAATTAATTCCCTGACCACTGATGATAGTGTTGATGGTATAAACCATATCAATGATGGGAAGTAAATTAATCATTCCCTCTACATCTTCTTTATTGTGAAGTGCTAGGAGGTTGTAGTAGGGCTCATAAGGCCTCTGGCAGTAGTTATGGTAGATTTGTATTAAATCTCCCCCTGTATACTCATCTCGGCGTCTATACCCCAATTCAGCTTGAATGGTATCTAGTTTTAAATTGGGAAAATCCAAGTTTTTTCTAAAAGGTCTTAAGAGATCGTAAATATCAATGCTCTTTATGTGGCTAATGAGATCCTTTATGTTATGTTTTTCAGCTCTAGCTAGTAGAAATGGAATGTCAAAGCGATTGCCATTAAAATGAATGATATGGTCCATGTTTTCTAGTAGGCCAAAGAAATACTGAATTACGTCTGCTTCTGCATTAGGGGTTTGGGCGAAGATATTATAGTATTTAAAATCCTCTTCTGTTTTGCAAATGCAACCTACCATATAGATAATTTCATATTCTCTTGAAAAGCCTGTTGTTTCAATATCAAAAATCAAGTAATTCTTACCTTGAAGGTAGGCTAAATTAGGGATTTTATCTAACTGATCTGTTAAGTCTTTAGTAATTATGCGCACGTGTCTCTCCTGTATCTATTCTCTTTCCCTATATCTTACCCCAATAATTGAGTAAATTCAACTACTAATAATGGCTATAACAGTATATTCATGGCAATATGTATCTAAAATATAACTTATGCAAAGTAATTCTTGAAATTGCAATTGATAGGATATATAATTGCATATAAGACTTATATGGACTAAAATATATTAGACATGGGGGAGGCATTATGAAATTTAAAAAATTAGTAGCAATGGCAACAATTAGTGTTTTAGCACTAACAGGATGTAATACAGGTGGCTCAGCAGATGGCGACTCATCAGGAGACACAGGGGCAGAGACAATTAAGATAGGTGCTAGTTTTGCACTTACTGGTGATGTGGCAGTATATGGTAAAGCTGCTAACAATGGTGCTAAACTTGCTATAAAAGAGTACAACGAAAAAGGTGGCGTCCTAGGTAAGCAACTAGAGTACTTTGTAGAGGATAATAAAGGTGATGAAATAGAAGCAACAACTGCTTTTCAAAAGTTAGTGGACAAAGAAAAGGTTATTGCTTTTATGGGATCAGATATTAGTAGCACAACAGAAGCAATTGCAAAAATTGCAGCAGATATTAATATGCCAATGATTACACCAACAGGAACCAAGCTTAGTATTACAGCAGCTGGTGAGAATGTCTTTAGAGCATGTTACATTGATCCATACCAAGGTAGGATTATTGCAGACTTTGCAGCAGCAGAACTAGGGGGCAAAACAGCAGCAATCTTATTTGATAATGGTGATGATTATTCACAAGGTATTGCAGAAACCTTTACAGAAGTATTTGAAAGTCATGGTGGCGAGATTGTTGCAACAGAGTCTTATACAAATCAAGACAAAGACTTTAAGCCACTTCTTTTAAACATTAAAGCAAAAAATCCAGATGTTATCTTGATTTCAGATTACTATGGACCAGTATCACTAATTGCTCAGCAAATTAAAGAAGAAGGTATTACAGCTACATTAGTAGGACCAGATGGTTGGGACGGTGTAGTTGGGCAAATCGAGCATGACCCTAGTGTTTTAGAAGGGGCATTCTTTATTAACCACTTCTCACCAGATACAGACAATGCTGTAACACAAGGATTCATTGAATCATATACAGCTGAGTATGGTGAAGATCCAAATGCATTTGCTGCATTAGGATATGATGGGGCGATGATTTTACTGAACTCTATTATAGAAGCCGGATCAACTGACTCAGATGCTATTATTGAAAAAATGCAAGCATCTAACACAGATGGTGCAACTGGAACAATTACATTTGGCCCAGATCGTAACCCTGTAAAGAGTGTTGCAATCATCCAAATCAAAGATGGTAAAAATACAATGTACAAAGAAATGGATCCGCAATAATTTATATCCGGATTACTAATTTCTCGAAAACTAAAGTTTTCGAGAAATTTTCATAACTATAAAAGAGGGGACGTAACTATCTATGGAAGGTATACTCAATTTTTTACAACAACTAATAAATGGTTTACACATTGGGAGTATATATGCCCTTATTGCTTTAGGTTATACAATGGTTTATGGGATTGTAAAGCTTATTAACTTCGCTCACGGGGATATTATGATGATGGGGGCTTATTTTGCTTTTATCGCACTGACTGCCTTTGGGGCGCCACTTTGGATGGCCATTTTACTATCTATGGCAATTTGTGCGGTTATTGGTGTTCTCATTGAGAAAATCGCCTACAAGCCACTTAGGAATGCACCTAGAATATGGGCACTTATTAGTGCTATTGGTGTTAGTTTTTTCCTTGAAAATCTGTTTTTACTTATTTTTAAGCCAGACCCTAGACCTTTTCCACCACTTAAAATTGCACCTATTAAAATTGGTACACTACAAATTAGTGGTATTACCGTCATTACTTTAATATTATCATTTGCAATTATGGTTTTATTAGATCGTTTTATTAAATATACCCGTACGGGAAAAGCAATGCGCGCAGCATCTGAAGATAAAGAAGCCGCAGCACTTATGGGTATTTCAGTTGATCGAACGATTTCAATTACCTTTGCAATTGGTTCAGCTCTTGGGGCTTTAGGTGGGGTCTTATTTGCAGTTGCATATCCCCAGATAGAACCTTATATGGGTGTTATGCCAGGTTTAAAGGCCTTTGTAGCGGCAGTTCTTGGTGGCATAGGCATTATGCCAGGGGCAATGCTGGGCGGCTTTCTGCTGGGCATTGCTGAGAGCTTAACAAAGGGCTATTTATCAACAAGATGGGCCGATGCTGTTGTATTTGGAATTCTAATCATCGTTCTACTTGTTAAACCATCTGGAATTTTAGGTAAAAACACAAGTGAGAAAGTGTAGGTGTTAAGGTGTTAGGACAATTTAAAAAAACAACTGAGGCGACGCGGGCAGCTATAATTTTTATCGGTACATTTATTGTTTTATTTGCAGGGGTTCAGTTAGGCCTTATTGGTAATTATCAGACCGCTATTATTATAACAATTTTAATTAACATTAGCCTTGCTGTATCCTTATCTTTGGTAACAGGGTATTTGGGAGAACTCGCTCTAGGCCATGCAGGATTTATGGCAGTTGGTGCCTAT
>CAZLPH010000074.1:0-11323 GCA_964561345.1 uncultured Candidatus Epulonipiscium sp. | reverse complement strand
TAAATTTAACTTTATTAAACGTAGAATTAATCTAATCTACCATGTCTTATAACGTGTGTATTCCCGTACCCTAACTTCCATATATCACCCCCTCTCGCGGTATTCCAGAACCCTGTTTCGGGAATGCCACCTCTAGCAGTATACCAACACACTATATATCCAGCTTATCCAAAGGACTCTCTATCTTCGATAGATTCTTCGTCGTCACATGGGTATAGATTTCTGTCGTCTTAGAACTTGCATGCCCCAAAAGCTCTTGTATATATCGCAAGTCAGTTCCACCTTCTAGCAAATGTGTTGCAAAGGAATGCCTTAGGGTATGAACAGACGCATCTTTCCTTATCCTTGCCTTTTCACAGGCATTTTGAAATACTTTTCCTACAGTCCTCTCTGTTAGAAACTTCTCTATATCCTGCCCTGGGAACAACCACATTTCCGGTCTATAGATCTTATAATATTTCCTAAGCTGCACAAGAGCTACCTCAGATAAGAGCGTGTACCTATCCTTCCTCCCCTTACCTTGAACAACATGAATCAGCATCCTTTCGCTATCAATGTCTGCTGGCTTTAGCCTCACAACTTCCCCGACACGAAGACCGCCTGAGTATATGAGATAGAGGATTGTCTTATGCTTTTCATTGGTAACCGCTTGAAAGATCCTTCTTACTTCTTCTAAACTAAGTATATTAGGGAGCTTATGCTCTTTTTTAGGTCTTGGCAAGCTAATGGTTATGCGATTATCTTGCAAGACATATTGGTATAGGAATTTTATTGCACTAATTGCCTGATTCACATAAGAATGGGATAGGCCTAATTCTTCCATTAGGAAAAGTATATACCTTCTTACAATTTCATTGCTGCCCTCATCCACATGTGTGTCTAAGAAACTGCTAAAACGCTTGATTTGCTTTATATAAGCCTGCCTAGTTTTTATACTATACCCTTTTAAAACCAGCTCTTTACCCATGGCTAAAATAATGCTTTCATTGTAGCTATCATCCTCAAAGTTTATGCTAATGTGTTCATTTTTAAATGCTTCTTTTAGGGTCTTTAAGTTATGCTTGCTATAAGGCACTTGCCAAACCTTTTTGCCTTTATTCCACTCATATCCTCCAATCTGTTTAATCTTATTTATTCTAAGTGATGAATAAGCAAATTGTACGATTAATAAGTGATCCTCTTTTGATATATTAATTGCCATATAAACACTCCTTTTACAAGCTATCTTCTTAGTATCCTTACCTAAGTTAGCAGTATCCATACACCAATTACGAATTTTCACTCATTGTTACTATTATAACACAACTTAAAACTCATACAAAGCAAAAAGGCAAATTCCACGGTAATTATAATTACCGTGGAATTTGCCTAAGACCGTAGATATTTAAAGCTAGATTTTAAAGACATGAATTGACTCATTTAATCTCTCTGCTATAGTGGCTTGGTTGTCTGCTGATGACGCTATTTGTTCTAGGGCCATTAAGGTTTCATTCATGCCTCTTTTAGCCTCTTCTGAACGGGCTGAAGCATTGTTCATATTATTAGCCACATTTTGTATAACAGATGATATTTCTTGTGTCGCCGCATTTAACTCCTGGGACATTGCCGCTGTATCTTGGAATGTTGTGCTCACAAATATAGAATCTTTTTCATATTCCATTCCTGTCTCTATTAATAACGCATAGTCTTCACTGACATTTGTGGTCATAAACACTAAGGTATCTTGGGCATTTTCAGAAAGATTTTTAAATGCTAGGCCGACATCAGACACAATTTCTTTGATGCCATTAACATGGGCATCTGACTGCTCTGCTAATGTTCTAATCTCATCTGCAACTACTGCAAAGCCTCTCCCGTGCTCCCCTGCTCTTGCTGCCTCTATAGAGGCATTTAGAGCTAGTAGGTTGGTTTGGGCTGCTATTGAGGCAATTGATTCCGCAATGATAGCAATTTGACTAACGACTTTCCCTTGTTCAATTGCATCTATAATTGCCTTGTTTTTTTCACTAATCAGTTTATCTGCGGATAATTTAGACCCTTGCCCTTGTTTTTTTATTCTCTCTGCTCTTTGGCTAATTATCACAGCTTCTGCACTACCTTCTGATGAGTTATTTGCTAGCTGAGATACGCTTGAATCCACTTCATCAATGGCTGCTGTGAGCTGGTCTATTGCAGCATTTACATCTTGGATTTCTCCAACCATTCCAAGGGTATGACCTGAGATATCATCAAAGCTAGAGCTCACTTCTTCTATGGTAGCTGAGAGTTCCTGGGATGATGCCGAGACATCTTCTGACTCTCTAGAGATTTGGGTTAATGCTATCTTAATCTTATTTTGTGTTTCTTTGAGAGCTTTTATGAGTTTGCCAAACTCATCTTCTATTTTAGGGTCCTCCATTTCAAATGTTAGGTCCCCTTCTCCTAGTGCTAGGGCAAAGGCAAGCCCCTTGCCTAATACACGGGTTATATAAGCCGACAAAAAGTAAGCAATGAGTAAGGCAATGATAAACCCTGATATTAAAATGAAGCCCACAGCGACTAAGGCTCCTTTATAAGCCTCATTATTACGGTCATTTTGTCGTTTTGCTACAGCTTGATTTTCTGCAACAAGGCTATTAATATCCTTAAACATTTGATCACTTAGCCTATTTAATTCATCTTGTGTTTCTTGTGGTCTATTTCCAATTCTAGTTTGGCTAATGGCAGTTTGCTGTTGGCCTGCATATGCTTCAAAGGTATCCTTAAACTCTTCCCATATTGCAACCTCTGCCTCAGTTACTAGCCTTGGCTCAATGTTGGCCATAATTTCTTGGTTTGACTTGTATATCTGAATAATCGTTTCTGACAAAGCATTAATATCTTCAGATGATGTGTCATTTGTTATATATGTAGCGGTTAATGTAACCTCTAGCAAATTCTCTTTCATTTGGTGCAAATCATCAATATTTCTAAGATTTATGTGGTACATTCTATCTGCATTTCTATTGAGGGCACTAAAACCAATTGTGCTGATAGTACCTACAATCCCTAACATTGTAAGGATTATGAGAAAACTTATGACCAATTTCTTACGGATTGAAGCATTTTTTATAAGTTGCATTTTTATTCTCCCTAGTTTCTTGTTATTTTATTTAAGCTTTGGATAAGTGCTATCCATGTACGCCTCTATACTCTGGGCTACTTTTTTTGAGAAATTCACTGCTTCTACAACAGTCTTAGCACCTGTCACAACGTCTCCCGATGCAAAGACACCCTCCCTGGTGGTTTTACCGTAGCCATCTGTTGTTAGGAGTCCATCTTTATTAATTTCTATTCCCTTGGTATTGGCAATTATATTCGTCCTAGGCCCTTGGCTAGCTGCAATAATCATGGTATCTGCTTCAAAGAGCTCTTCAGGCCCTTCTATTGTTATGAGCTTTTCTTTGCCATCTTCTGTAACCTTTTTTGTGTTAAGATATTTAACACCCTGGTTTGTTAGCTCTGTTGGTGTTTTATAAAACTCAAAAACCACCCCATCTAGCTTGGTATATTGTATCTCATGGTTGCTAGCTGGCATATCTTCTTCGCCTCTTCGGTACATGATATAAACCTTGTCAGCACCCTTCCGGATAGCCGTCCTAGCCACATCCATGGCCACGTTCCCTGCACCAATGACACACACTCTTTTTCCTACGGCGTAGACATCTGGGTTCTTTAGGTAATCCACTGCATAGTGAACATTACCTAAGCTTTCACCTTTTATCCTGAGAGGTTTAGGATTCCACACCCCTGTTCCAATAAAAGCAGCTTTGTAACCGTCTCTAAAAAGATCGTCTACTGTAATAACAGGACCAATTAAAGTGTTTGGCCTTATTTTCACCCCAAGACTTACCAATTGACCATGCATCCTATCTAGGATATCTTTAGGCAATCTAAAATCTGGGATACCGTAGCGTAAAACACCCCCAATTTTATCATGGGCCTCAAACAAGGTAATATCATATCCCTTATCTGCTAACATAAAGGCAATGGTAATGCCAGCGGGCCCTGATCCAATAATGGCCACTTTCTTATCTGGGTCGACCTTAGCCTTCATGTCCATTTTATTTAAGTAATAAGTGGATATATAGTTTTCCATGGTGCTCCAGTGTATAGGCTCTCCTTTAATTGATAAAACACAGCTACCTTCACAAAATTTCTCATGAGGACAAACCAAGGAACAAACAGCAGAAAGAGGATTATTTTGGAATAATTTTTCTCCTGCTTCATAAATCTCACCCTCTAGTAATAAGGCAATACATTCCCGAATAGGGGTATTAACCGGGCATCCTACTTCACACCTTGGCTTCTTACATTGTAAACATCTATTTGCTTCTTCTATAATATGCATCATTATCTCTCCTTCGTAAATGAATTATACATGATTTTATGGTCTATGGCTAGTTTTCTTACCCTATAAAGTTTGTTAACCTTTCTCAAAAGGGATATACTATAGCTAAAGAAAGGGGTTATAACCATGACCAATAATACATCTCAATTACCAACAAGAGAGCAAGTCTTGCCAGACAACACTTGGCAACTAAAGGATTTATTCCAGTCAGATGAACTTTGGGAAACAAAACTCAAAGAAAGCAAAGAATTATTCTCAAAGCTAGAAACATTTAAAGGAACCTTAAGCGAGGGACCCAAGACCTTGTTTCAGTGCCTAAAGCTATCTAATGATATTTCCTACGAAGTTGAGAGACTTTATGTTTATGCCAATATGAAACTACACCAAGATGGTGGCAATAGCCACTACCAATCATTGGCTGATAGGACTGAGACGCTCTTAACTAACTTCTCAAGCCACGCTTCTTTTATTGACTCGGAAATACTGACAATTCCAGAAGAAGACCTTAAAGCTTTTCTAAAAGATCATACAGATTTACAATTATATGACCACTATATCCAGAACCTCTTAGATAATAAAGACCATATCTTAGATGGTGATATGGAACAGGTCTTAGCCCAGGTAGGTGAATTAGCTCAGGCACCCCAGACGATTTTTGCTATGTATAATAATGCTGATTTGGTATTCCCTACCATTGAAGATGACCATGGTAATCAGGTCCAGATTACCCACGGCCGCTTTGCTCAGTTTTTAGAAAGTACTAATGCCAGAGTTAGAAGAGATGCTTTTAAAGGTGTCTATGGGACTTATCAGGCAAGTAAAAACATGCTGGCTGCAACTTTTGCTGCCAACATTAAGCAGCATGGTTTTTTTGCTAGAATGCGTCAGTATGAAAGCCCTATCTCAGCAGCACTGTCTGCCAACCATGTGCCAATAGCCGTCTATGATAACCTAATTAGGACAGTTCACGAAAATCTACCTCATATGCACGATTATGTTTCTTTGCGTAAGAAACTTTTAGGAGTAGATGAGCTCCATATGTATGATCTTTATACACCAATCGTTCAAGATATTGATATGAAGATTTCATACGAAGAGGCTTGGGACACAATTATTGAAGCCCTAGCACCTATGGGTGAGGCATACATTGCCCTTCTTAAGGAAGGAAGGGATAATCGCTGGATTGATGTTTATGAAAATGAAGGCAAACGTAGTGGCGCTTATTCTTGGGGAGCCTATGGCACCCATCCCTATGTCCTGCTTAATCACAATAATAATGTTAACAGTATGTTTACCCTGGCACACGAAATGGGCCATGCCCTTCACACCCATTATTCTAATAGCAACCAGCCCTATGTCTATGCTGGCTATACAATTTTTGTTGCGGAAGTAGCTTCTACTGTTAATGAATCTTTGCTTATGCAACATCTCTTAAGTAAGGTAACAGATCAGAAGGAAAGGGCCTACTTAATTAACTATTTTATGGAGCAATTTAGGGGCACTCTTTACCGCCAAACAATGTTTGCAGAGTTTGAACAATTAATGCACCAAAAACAACAGCAAGGCCTAGCTCTTACTGTTGATATGATTAGCAGTAATTATTATAATCTTGTAGAACAGTACCACGGGAATGACATTGTCATAGATGAAGAAATTGCAATGGAATGGGCTAGGATTCCGCATTTTTATACGCCCTTTTATGTTTACCAATATGCTACTGGCTTCTCCGCCGCTATTGCAATTTCACAGCGTATCTTAAAAGAAGGCCGGCCAGCCGTTAAAGATTATACTGATTTCTTAAAAGGTGGCAGTTCTAAGCACCCCTTAGATTTACTCAAAATTGCTGGGGTAGATATGTCTTCTCCAGCGCCTATTACTGAGGCTTTAAAGGTATTTGAAGGGTTAATTCAGGAATTAGACCAGATATTTTAGGCCACTTGAGTCCTTGATTGTACATGTCATGTCCCAGTTTTTCAACAAAATAGTCTAATAAAAGAGATGAGGCCAGGTTTCCTAGGCCTCATCTCTTTTATGTAAACATCCTTTCTATGCATAAAATCTTATTTTGGTCATAAACTACCTCTATTACAACACTTGATTAAAGGAGGTTTTATGGCTAGTAACTCGCCCCATAGTGAACATATTTTCTTATTCCCTTTTACCTGGCAAACCTTTAAAGGCAAGTACCGGGATAAAAGCTTTACCAGTAGAACTAATATTGAATCAATCAAAAAGGTTTTTTCTAGTGACTGGGAGATGCAAATATTTCAGACCAACGAGCCCATTCATTATAATGAATATATTTACTTTTTCCCCTCAGTTCGTAGTGCCCTCTATACCAGCAAAGATAAGAATGAAGTGGTTTATAACTTTAAATATAAAAAAATCCAAAAAGGGGTTTCTAGCTATATTATACAGGCTCTGGGTACTCAGTATACCTTAGACATTAGGGATATCAAGCTGCGACTTTATAAAACTGGTATTGGGATCTTGTCTTTCCACTTAGATAATACCCTTTATAAGGAACCTGAAGCAATTCTTAGAATTAATAATTTTGGCCGCCGGGTCTACCCACCTTTTTTACCTTTAGACCGGGTCAAAAACAAATTACTAGCAGAAAAACTCATTATTAAGATTAGCCCTACGGACATTATTGAAGAAGATTTTGATAAGCCATACGATCTCTACCCTGTCCAAATTTCTCAAACAATTATGGCTTTGCTAGGCCCTAATTTCACCACCATCTCCAAAGATTTGAAGGCTGGGGATATTTATATTCAGCCTGTTATTGATGACCGAATGTTTGTTGTTTGCTGGTACAATAATCCCGAACTTTCAAAGCAAATCTGTGGCAAGGACTCAAATGATTGTTTTGATTACCTAAATAGCATCTTTTGGTACCGTTATTTATTTGCTGATGGCAAGGGTGTTTCTTGTAAGAATGATACCATGATGGCATCTCTTCTTAAAGGCCACACCTATGACCGCTGGATTGATAATCAGATTCTATACGGTGTTACCAAGTACTCTTTTATGGGCATAGGCGCTGATAAGTCACCTGCTCATAGGATATATGACCAGCTTGTCTG
This sequence comes from uncultured Candidatus Epulonipiscium sp., assembly GCA_964561345.1. Lineage (GTDB taxonomy): Bacteria > Bacillota > Clostridia > Lachnospirales > Cellulosilyticaceae > JAAYSX01. The sequence goes on along the minus strand of CAZLPH010000074.1, from coordinate 3,865 downwards.
CCTGACCATGGTTCAAAGAGCTTCACTTTTACACTTTTCCAATGAGGTATCCCGGATTGCTATCTTACCCAAAGTTAAACTCGTTATGGGTATTAGAAGTTTATATGAGTTTCATATCTTGTTTATGAATCACTTATACTTCCGGGAAGTTACGGCAGATAACCAGGGGATTGAACTCTATGAAAGACTTATAGAGGAGATGAAAATCCCCAATGATATTAGTATGCTAGATGCTGAAATCGAAGAAGTCAATGAATACGCCACCTTAATTGCCCAAGAAGCTTCTCAAAAAAGGACCAACGCCATTACTGTTATTGGTGCGGCCCTTATTATTCCGACCCTTGTAACAGGTTTTTTTGGTATGAACATCCTCCAGAACAAACTCAGTACTTGGTGGCTTCACCCTGAATTTAAACTTTGGTTTAATGCTTACTTTGTTTTACCTGTATCTGTGGTTATTTTTATCTGTATGCTAAGACCCCATAGGCGCTTTCGTTACATTTTATTACTCATTCTTATGGGGATTATATCTTTGTTTAGTCTTTACCTGGTTTATAAGTTTGGCTGTGGCCTATAAGCTTCCTGGCCTTCTAGCCAATCAATAAACTGAGTGGCTGTCCTTGGGGATCTGGCATTATACCACATCTCCCATTGTATGGCTTTTCGGTAGAGTTCTTCCTTTGTGATCATTAGATTCCTGCTTTTGGCCAGCCCTTCTACGATTTCTAGGTACTGCTTTTGATCTGGCGTTGCAAAGGTAACGGTAATACCAAACCTATCTGAGAGGGAAAGCTTTTCTTGCATGGTATCCACAGCCCTAACCTCATCACTGCTATTGCCAGACATAAGCCCTGCCCTATCGCTAAACTTTTCTTTAATTAAATGTTTTCTATTAGAAGTGGCATAGATCACCACATTACTTGGCCTTGTTTCAAGGCCTCCTTCTAAGACTGCTTTCAGGGATGTATAAGCCCCACTACCATCTTCAAATGACAAGTCATCAATAAACAAAATAAACTTCTGGGGGTAGCCTTTGATGGTACGAATGACTTTAGGAAAGGTTCCTAAGTGCTCTTTTGAAATTTCTATAATGCGGAGGCCCTTATCATGGTACTCATTTAGTAGGGCTTTTACTGTTGAGGATTTACCTGTCCCCCTTCCCCCGTACAAGAGCATATTGTTAGCCGGATAGCCTTCTAAGAAAGCCAGGGTGTTATCAATTACTTTTTGTCTTTCTGTTTCATAGCCTATGAGATTGCCCATTCTTATTGGGTCAAGGGAATGAACCCCTTGTAATATTTCCCCCTCCCATATGAAGCCCTTAAATTCAGCCCACAAACCACTTCCATGCTTTATGTGAAAATCCGTTAAAGCATCAATTTCTTCCTTCCAATTGAGACTATTTTGGAATCTTTTAATGATGGTACTATACTCTTTTTGAATGTCTAAATTCTTATTTTCTTCCCACTGAGCTAGGTTTTCAATTTTGTGCTTAACTAAGGGCATGGCATTTTGATAGTTTACCATGGCATTTTTAATATCTTCTGGTGTGATAGATCCTATATCATAAAGGGATTCTAAATCTTCTATGGCTGCCAAGCGTATTTTATTATTCCCTTCAACCTTAGTTTCTTCTTGAACTAATCTAGCATATATAGTATCTTGAAAAAGGATTTTTATAATGATATAGTTTTTCAGGGAAGACCCTTTGCCTTTTTCCATTAATGTGTGGTAAAATTCATTATAAGTGCTTAATATGCCGATATTATTACCGGGATTGTTTTCTATATGCTCTAGTAAGGTTTTTAGCTTACTTATAACAGGATCTTTTAACAGACTTCTGTATATTCCTAAAGACGCTATGGCGATTTGTGTTTTTTGAATAAATTGGGTAGACATATGGTTCTCCTTTTTCACGTTTTATTTGTCAGTTTATATGATAAGAACATTCTATCATACTTTTAAAAACTTTACTTTTGGAGGTGTTATAATGAAGAAAAAAATCAAGGCCATACTTCTTTCTCTACTGCTAGCCGCTGCTTTAGTAGGCGGTAGCTATCTCTATTTTCAAACTAGGGTTACCACTCATGCTGAAACCTTTTCAAGCTCTATAACTGAGAGTGTTGCACAAATTTTACAATTATCTACGTTGGAATATAATTATACGGATGTGCTTTCTCACAAGGAATCGTCAAAGTTTAAGGATTTAACCATTCCCTTTACTGAAAAACGATTTATGATTAAATATACAGGCTACATTAAAGCTGGTTCTGATTTGTCTAATATTGAAATTGATACCCCAGATCCTGAGACCATACACGTTACCATCAATCATGCTACTATTACGGATAACGTTATTAACGAAGAGGATATTTACGTTTATGATGAAAAAGGATCTGCTTTTAACCAACTAAAAATTGCAGATGTTTATGAGATTATGGTAGATGAAAAAGAAAAAACCCAAGAATTACTCATAGGAAAAGGATTTTTAGAAGAGGCTGACCAGCGCTCTAAGGATTTAATGACCGAACTATTAAAAGCCATGAACTTCCAAAATATTGTTATACGCTTTAACCCAGCAAAATAATTTTTCATTTATTTTAAAACTCCCCTTGATCAATTAATCAAGGGGAGTTTTTTATTTAGCAGGATCCTTACCAATAATATGGTGTCTGATACACCCTTTCTGGGACTTTCCCAACCAGAGTTGTGTGTCCCGGAAAGGATGTATCAGGCACCTTTTTTATGCTTTTAATAATTCAAGTTGTGTGGTGTATAACCTGAAATAGGCCCCACCTTCTGCGATCAGCTCTTCATGGCTTCCCATTTCAGTAATCTCACCCTCATCAATATAGATAATTTTATCTGCGTTTTTAATGGTTGAGAGTCTATGGGCAATAACAAAAGAAGTTCTTCCTGTTAAAAGCTTTTCTAAGCCTTCTTGAAGCAAGACTTCTGTTTGGCTATCAATACTTGATGTGGCTTCATCTAGTATAAGAATAGTCGGGTCTGAGAGAATGGTTCTTGCAAAGGAGATTAATTGCCTTTGCCCAACTGATAGACTATCCCCGCGTTCATTAACCACAGTCTCATAGCCATTTTCTAGACTCATAATAAAATCATGGGCCCTAACTAGTTTTGCTGCCCTTACAACTTCTTCATCTGTTGCATCTAATTTCCCGTACTTAATATTTTCCATGATTGTACCCGAAAATATAAAAGAATCCTGCATCATAATCCCCATTTGTTTTCTTAGGGATGGTAGGGTTACCTGGCTAATATCATAGCCATCAATATAGATATGTCCCTGATCAATGTTGTAAAAACGACTGATTAGGTTAATCAATGTGGTCTTACCAGACCCTGTAGAGCCAACAATAGCAATACGCTCGCCTACTTTTGCTTCTAAGTTAATTCCTTTTAAAATTTGGTTATCCTCATCATAGGAAAAACGAATATCTTCAAATACCACATGGCCTTTTACCTTTGGTAGTTCAATGGCATCTTCAACATCTAATACAGTTGGTTTTTCATCCATTAGCTCAAAAATACGCTCCAAATAAGCCATGGCATTAACAATGCTATTATAGAAGTTACCAATGTTGGTGATTGGTCCCCAAAAACGCCATAAGTAACCAATAAAGGCTATTAGTACCCCAATACTGACATTATGCTTAAAAACAAATACAGCTGTAATATAAATTGCTGAAATTGTCACATTGGCCACAATATCAATTGTTGGCCATACTAAAAATGTTTTTTTAATGGCATTAAGCCATGCGACGCTGTACTCCTCACTTACTTGCTTATTAACCGCCCTACTCTCCTCTTCGTGAACAAAAGCCTGGGTTACAACCATACCTTG
>CAZLPH010000073.1:0-11328 GCA_964561345.1 uncultured Candidatus Epulonipiscium sp. | reverse complement strand
GATTACTATACAGGTAAAGCAACAGTAGTGGGAGAAAAAGCATACTCCAAAGGAGAACGTGCTAAGGTTCGTTGCTACGGAGCTGACGATGTTAGAGAAGGGGTTGCAATTATGCACCTTGAGAATGTAGGGGTTTCTATTACAGGTAACTCTACAAACCCAACTCGTTTCCAACATCCAGTTGCAGGAACATACAAAAAAGAGCGTTTAGAAGCAGGAGATAAGTTCTTCTCAGTAGCTTCAGGCGGTGGTACAGGTCGTACCCTTCACCCAGATAATATGGGCGCTGGACCAGCTTCATACGGAATGACTGATACAATGGGAAGAATGCACTCTGACGCACAGTTTGCAGGATCATCTTCAGTGCCAGCTCACGTAGAAATGATGGGACTAATCGGTATGGGTAATAATCCAATGGTTGGTGCCACAGTTGCAGTTGCGGTTGCAATCGAAGAAGCTAGCAAATAAGTTTTACCATATAATAAATAGTGAAAAACGAGTATCTATCCTTAATTGGATAGGTACTCGTTTTTTTGTTATATATAAATGTATAGGTAAGACTGATAATGGGTAGGCTTTAGCAAAGAATATATTCCCAGCTAGATAAGCAGGAGATAGGGTGATTTCTAGGATGGGTGTGAAGAGCATAAGGCTAAGATAAAATAGGAGAGTATATGGATAAGATGAAAAGGAAAATGGGAGATCTGCTAGTGGAGGCGGGTATAATTACTCAAAGTCAATTAGATAAGGCTATTGAGATACAGCAATCGACGGATCAAAAAATAGGTGAAGTGCTAGTTGAACAAGGGTGGGTATCGGAAAAAGGTATTCTGGAAGTTTTAGAGTTTCAACTGGGCATATCATATGTTGATTTATCAAGATATAGATTGATACCTGAGGTAACGTCTCTTATTAATGAAACGTTGGCAAAAAAACACATGGTGATTCCACTTCGAAATGAAAATAATACTTTACAGGTTGCTATGAGTGATCCGCTTAATATATATACTATACATGATTTAAGGCTTATTACCAAGATGGATATTATTCCAATGCTTGCTACCGCTACAGATATTTCTAGAGCAATTGACCGGGCTTATGGGGTAGGAAAAACGCAAAAGATTGCAGAGCAATTCAAGATTGAGCCCCAGAATCTTAAAGAAACGTCTAATAAAACAAAAGATGATCAGATGGAGGATATTACAGATTCACCCATCGTTAAGTTTGTTGACACACTTATAGAACAAGCTATTTCCCAGGAGGCGTCAGATATTCATATTGAGCCATCAGAATCATATATACGGATTCGCCTAAGAATAGATGGGCAGATGAGAGAACTCTTTAAAACGGGTATCAGTATAAGTAAAGCTATTACAGCAAGAATTAAGATATTATCCAAGCTAGACATATCAGAAAGGCGACTACCCCAAGATGGAAGGATACAAATAAATAAGGATGGGCAAGAGTTAGACCTACGTATTAGTGTGTTACCCACAATCCTTGGTGAAAAAGTCGTTATTAGGATTCTTAATCGCACAGGGATGAGATTATCCATTAAACAGTTAGGATTTCATCCATCGGGAGAAGCTAAGATTAGGTCCCTTCTTAAAATGCCAAATGGCATTATTCTAGTAACTGGTCCTACTGGAAGTGGTAAGTCTACAACACTAGCAACGGTACTAAGAGAATTGAATTCATCTAATATTAATATTATAACCGTAGAAGATCCAGTAGAAAATATGATAGAAGGAATTAGCCAAGTAGCTGTTAATGCAAGAGCGGGGCTTACATTTGCCAGGGCTCTAAGATCAATTTTGCGTCAGGATCCTGATATTATTATGGTAGGGGAAATGCGGGATTTGGAAACCAGTGAGATAGCCATACGCTCTGCTATTACAGGTCATCTTGTTCTTAGTACACTCCATACCAATGATGCCACAAGTTCTATTAATCGCTTAATAGATATGGGGATACAACCCTATATGATTGGTTCATCTGTTAGGGGAGTTGTTGCCCAACGATTAGTAAGAAAAATATGTCCAAATTGCAAGGAACAGCACAAAATAAGCCAAGAGGAACACCAATTAACAAGGATACCACTAGATGCAATCCTTTACTCAGGCAAAGGGTGTCAAACCTGTAATCAAACAGGTTATAAGGGAAGAATCGGGATCTATGAGGTGTTTGTCACTGATTTATATATGCAAGAACTTATATCTAAGAATAAGTTAACATCTGAAGAGATTCGCGAAGAAGCTATTAAACGAGGAATGCGTACCCTTCAAGACAATGCACGCTGGAATGTTCTAGAAGGTAATACAACCGTTTGTGAAATGCTCCGTGTTACATATGAAATGTGAGGAGGTGAGAATGTGGAGATTTATATATATAAAGCAAGGCGTATAGGAACAAAAGAAATTGTCAGATCTGAGGGGAAATTTGAATCTGAGCAAGATGCCAATAGGTATATAATTTCAAATAAAATGGTACCATTATCTGTTGTTAAAAAAACACCTATGACATCGGATCTAAAAGACCTTTCAGTGTTTCAACCAACGATAAAAATACAAGATATAGCATTTTTTTGCGCACAATTTTCCATTATGTTAGAGGCAGGTATTGATATTGGTAGTGGCTTGCAGATTTTAGGAGAGCAAGCTTCCAATACATCACTTCAAAAAAAGATAAGGCAAATTCATCAAGATGTTCAAAAGGGAAAAAATTTATCAGAGGCCATGGGCAAACATAAAGAGTTTCCAGGGCTTCTAATTAGTATGGTTAGAAGTGGGGAGGCATCAGGAATTCTGGATCAAATTATGAAGAAAATGGCCAGCCACTATGAGAAACAGGAAAATATTAAAAGTGCCTTAAAAAAGGCACTAACATATCCTATCCTGGTTTTGGGAACCATAGTGGTTGTTATTCCGATTCTTATGATATTTGTGGTGCCAGGATTTGTGGGTATTTTTGAAGATACGGATATTCCTTTACCCATGGCCACACAAATAATTATTGCTATGAGTGAATGGATTCGAATAAATTGGGCAATAATCCCAAGTGTAATGGTATTAATGGCTACAGGGCTCATACTATTTAAGAAAACAAAAAAAGGAGAGATGTTTTTTGATGGACTAGCCCTATCCATACCCCTTTTTGGTGATTTAAATAAAAAAGTAACCACAGCATTATTTTCACAAACATTAGCCTTACTTATAACAGCAGGTGTTCCTATATTTCAGTCACTGGAAATTGTAAGAGAGGTTTTATCAAATGCCATTGCAAAAAAAGAAATGGCAACAACCTTAAAGTGTGTAAGCCAAGGAAGTACCATATCGGCATCGTTAGAATCAAGTAAAATTTATCCACCCCTGATGCTTAGTATGCTTCGTATTGGTGAAGAAACAGGGGCCCTAGATGAAATGCTTAAAAAAACAGCAGACTACTACAATACAGAAGTAGAGACAACAGTTGACCATTTAACAGTCTTAATTGAGCCAGTCCTTATGTTTATTATTGCTTTCCTAGTAGGTGGCATTATGATTGCGGTTATTTTGCCAACCTTTACATTGGCAACCCAAATGATGTAAACAATTGTCAATAGGCAATGTTCATATATGTATATAAGAAGGAGAGAAAATATGAATAGAAAAACAGATATTAGATCAGAAAATGGTTTTACAATGATAGAACTTATTATCGTTATTGCGATTATAGGGGTGTTATCAGCAGTTTTAGTACCATCATTTTCAAATATGGCAAGAAAGTCAAGATTGAGAGCAGATATTAGTAGCATTAAGCAACTACAAACACAAATTGAGTTATACATGGCAGAGCATGAGGGGAAATTCCCAGGGCAAAATTTGGAGGACTCTACTTGGGTTCCGGTGTTTAACACAAACACAATTGATGTTTTATTGGAAGGGAATTATCTTAAAGAGTCTGATACAAAGACAGTGGACGCCGAAAAGCTAATTAAATTACAGTCTAAAGGTGCTGAAATTAAGCATAGTGAAGAGAAAGAGCATTTGCAACTAGCATTTTCAAATGAAGAAAGCAAGGAGTATAAGGAGATAGATCAAGTATCAGAATTAGATCAAGCTTGGGTGGTAAAAACTGTTACACCATAATTATATTATAAGCAGGTATCACTTGATAGCTGCTTATTTTGAAGGTAGGTTAGAATGCTTAATATAGCACCAGATATGTTTATCCATCATTATGATGGGATGGGACTTACATGGGTAGCCTTAGGGAGTTTGTTTTTAATTCTTTTAATTATTTCAGTAGTAGATTATTACACCATGCTTATTCCTAATTCATTAATTATGTTAGGAATAAGCATAGGTGCAGTATACCGTATATTAGAAGCTTTTTATGTAGAGGATATAATGATAATATTTAAAGGTGTTCAAGGCTTTATTGTAGGTGGTGCTCTCATAGGACTTATCATGGTGTTTTCATTATTAGTCTTTAAAAAAGATGGTATGGGAATGGGAGATTTAAAATTAATGGCTATGATTGGGTTATTTATAGGTGGTAAACAAGTTGTTTTTACACTTTATATGGCCATAATACTAGGCTCAGCTTACGCAATTGTGGTATTAAGTCGTAAAAAACAAGAAATATTTCCTTTTGGGCCATTTCTAGCAGTAGGGGCAGTTATCGTAATATTATGGGGAGATACATTGTGGCGTGTGTATTTAAACTATCTACTTTAACCAAAGGGGAGATTATGAAACAATTAAATAAAGACGAAGGTTTCACTTTAGTGGAAAGTATCTTAGTACTTGGATTGGTAGGCGTATTATTAGTATTGTTATCTAGGGATTATGTATCTGTTTATAATAATTATATAAAGATGTCTCAAAAAGCCAACAACCTAGAAGAGGCACGTTTGCTTATAAACCATATAACTGATAATTTTCGCAAATATGAAGGGGGAGTTTGCAAGGTTTGGGTTGGAGAACCAGAAACTGAGCTATTAGATGGCGGGGAAGGGACTGTGCAAAAAATTGTTTTCAAAGAAGCAATTAAGAGTGTAAAATCCGACACAATATCATATGACAAAGAAAAAAATACAGTGATTTTTGAAAGGAATGAAATATCAAGTAATATTAGAAGTTTTAAAGTGAAACGGACTGGCCCACTGTTTCATTTTGTTATAGAAGTTGGACAAAATAGTAATGCAGTTATACCAGAACAAAAAATTGAAGTAAAAACAACTGTTATTTTACAATATATGAATACCTTATCAAACTAAGAAAGTAGGGGTATAGTGGCAAAATATATTTTGGGATTAGAAGTTGGTAATGCCAATATAAAATTATTAGAGTGTAGAAGGCAAGGCAAACAATTAGTAATAGAAAAGTCACAAATACTTCCATCTACAAAAGGTGCTGTTCGGGATGGGAGGATTATGAAAATAGAAGAGATCTATAAAAAGATCAGCGAAACAATAAAAAAAGAAAAATATAAGTCTAAAGAAATCTTGGCAGTTATAACAAGTAGTGAAATCATAACTAGGGATATAAAAATAGATGTAATGCCTGAAAAAGACATGCATGCTATTTTAGCCCTACAACATCAAGAACATTTATTGGTTAATATTGAGGCGTATCAGGTTACATATAAAGTGGGTAAAAAGATCATACATGAGGGAGAAAAACAAGAGGTACTCATTGTAGCAGCGCCTAATAAGATTATATTTCCACTTATAGACCTTGCAAAAAGATTAAAAATGAGGATGAGATCTATTAATATTGCACCTGATGCTATTGCCAACTTATTTTTACAAACCAACTTCATTATAGGGGTAGAAGAAGAAATGATGATTGTTGATATAGGTGGTAACTCTACAACGATAACAATTGTTTCAGATGGAATAGGTGTTTTAAGTAGAGATATAGCTTTTGGAATGAATACTATTAATCCGCTTATTATTGATGAAATTGCTACTGAGGATGCCAAAGAAATTGAAGCATTTAAGATTAAGAATTTAGAAATCTATGACTATGAAATAGGCGAAGTAGGAAGTGGCCAAGGTATTAATAATGCTGTTAAATCCATAATTGGCCATAAACTTGTATTAGAAACTCAAAGGTTTTTACAATTTCACTATTCGCGAAAAAATAAAAATGTCCTGAAAAAAGTGTATATTGTTGGCGGTGGTGCTTATTTAAAAAATATAGATAAGTATATGACGCGTTCATTAGGAGTGACTTGTGTAGCAGGGATAGAGCTAGATAATGCTTGGCTGAGATATGGTGATGGGTTTGAAAAGAAAAGTGCATATTATGCCAATATATTAGGCTTAGTCAGTGAGTTTTGGGGGTATTAGGAATGAAAAATATAAACTTAGTGCCTAGAGAATATAAAAAATATTTTAGGCGCAGATGGTATATAACGGGTGGAATAGTTTTAGGAATACTAGGGTTTGTAATTTTATCGCTCTTTATTTATCTTCCAGCGTATCATATAAATCTTGCAAAGGAAGAGCAAGTAAATCTAGAGGCCAAACTAAATAATCCTGTTTTTTTAGAAGTAAAAGATATTATTCAAGAGACAAACAAGGTCCAAAAAGAAAAATTAGAATTAGAACAAAGTCTTAAGGAAGTAGATAAATCATCACATGTTTCAAGAAAAACCATCGATATTATTGTAGCTCATGCTCCAGGAGGGGTTAGGATTAACCAAATAATGATTGATAGGGCATCAAATACAGCAAGCCTAGGAGGAAATGCACAGAGCATATCAAATGTTGCTCAGTATATGGCGGGGCTTTATAATACAAAGCAGTTCCGGGAGATTACCTATACAACTAGCCAAAATAGTGGGGCTGACTGCCAGTGGAAATTTGGGTATGAAATCAGGATTCAGTTAAAACCTTTTCACGAAGAGAAAGGGCAGGAATTCCTAGATGTCGAGGGAGAGACATTCAATGAGTAATATAAAAAAGAATCTTAGAGGCGCAATTATTGTAGTAAGTACAGTTTTTGTCCTGGTGGTGTGTTATTATTGTATGGTTTTGTTACCGAACAAACTAGCAATCATCCACCGTTTAGAAAATGAAAATATGACGCGTAGAAAAGAGCTTGATCATTTAGAAGAAAAACTGCAGGACCTTCCTCAGATAAGGACAGAGCTCATAGATAGTCTTATGGAAACAAGGGCTCTAAAAAACAAAATTCCACAGCATCAAATGTCTATTACAATAATGATGGAAATAATTAAGCACATAAATGCCTATGACTTTCAAGATACCCAAGTACTAATAGGGCAACCAATAAAACAAGAAAGGGAGGGGGACGCGTATAATACCATACCCATGACGCTTAAATTTACCACGGCATATTCTAATGCCACTCAATTATTAGAAGAAATTAGTCGGTCGGATTATATGGTAGTAGTGGATCGTTTTACTGTTGATAATAGTATTCAAGAGCAAAGGGATCAAGAAGGTAATAGAATGGTGAAAGGGGATATTATAAAGGGTGAGATATTATTATCATTACAGTATGTCAATGGTGATGATCAGGAGGCGTATCCGAACTATATGGCATTTTCAAATGGGGCTGATAATGTTTTTTTAAGACCCAGTGATGATTGGAGCGACAATTGAAATCAATTAAGAAGTGCCAAAAGGGCACATGTGGCTATGCACTTGTTGAAGTATTACTTGCTTTAAGCATTTTTGCAATAGGAATCATTCCTATTTATCAGATGATAATAAGTGCTGCAAAGGTACAAAATTTAGCGGAGAAAACATATGAGGCGACTTTGCACTCACAGGCCTTATTGCAAGATATTAAGACCCAAATAGAAACAGATATTGGAGAAGCATATAGAGAGAGTAGAAAAGGTGAATTACCCCCATTTGGAAAGCCTTGGACTAATGGCAGCACCATTGATACTTCTCTCGTCAAGTTTCTGGGCATAGAGCCTGTAAGCGCGGATAAATATTTTGGTGAAAAATATAACCTTGACAAATATTTATATGAAGTTCATATATGGGATATGGGGGGGCGTGATTCTATGGATAATATAATGTCTTTTAATCAAGACAATGTAATTATATTGACAGCTTGTAAAGACTCATCCATTGTAGTCCCCATATTAGCAAAGGAAAACACAAATGATTTTACAAATATAGGAATAGAATCTGGGTTTGAAAATTATTTCCTAAACAAAGAATCTTTGGTGTGGGCGGGAATGGGTGAGGTAAAGCCGATAGCAATTGGAGAGGTTTTTTATAAGGGTTCTGGCGGTATGGGGATTAAAGCCGCAGGGATCCAAGGTGATCATATTGTGATAGAGGATATTGCAGGATGCACGCCCTTAGGTAATAAGATACGACTAATCTACACAAAGCCTACGACGAGGAATTGCAATACACATGAGTTAATAATAGAGAAAGTAGGAGTAGGAGAAATAGCTGGCGTTGTGGCCTTATCGATTGATTTAACCACATTCCCAGTTGATCTAAAGGCTAAGACCATACGAATAGAAAATAGAACTGAAGCAACCATTGTTGTACCAGTCTATAACGAAAAAGGCATAATGGATATTGAGATATATCCTATTCAAGAAAATGATGATGGTAGGATAGTTGTGGAAGAGAGGGGAAAGCTAGAACCCCTAAGAAACTTTGTTGTGGAGATTATTGTTAGGGATGCAAAGAATATTACTTTTGGTGAAAATAACAAAATCTTAAGTAAGATTGTTGATATTTATTCCTTTGATTATAATAAGCAGGAGGTAGTAGCTGAGTGAAAGAAAACAAGTGGCTAAAAAATACCTATGATGAATGCGGGGGTGCTCTTGGTTTTGTTGTTATTTTGATTTTATCTGTGACCTTAATCGGGAGTGCAACCATAGCCTTGGCTAAAAGGCAGTTAATGATCTCGATGCTTGGGAGACAAACTTTTAATAGTTATCATTTAGCACGCTCAGGAGCTGAAAAAACAATTGATACAATGAATAAAGAAATAGCCATGGCGTGGCCAAGACTTATGGAAGAGGCTAATATAGAAGTTCATAAGAAGTTACTGGCTGAGGACACAGATGGTATTACATACCAATATGGTGAAGATGTTTACGCGGGAAAATACGTTGGAAGAGAAAATGAAAATCAATATAAGTTAGAACTAAGAAAGTCTATTTATAATTATATAATTGAAAGTTTTATAAACTCAAACAAGGCAAATAGGAGTTACCAAGTATTTTTAGATAATAGCCATACCATGCCAACTAAAATAGTTGCAAAGCTATATAGCAATCATTCTAACAATATTAAGAAAATACCAGAAGACATTGCCAATATTGTTAACAGTTTGGCCACAGAAAATAATATTGGCGTGACATCAGATAATAAAGATGTCTTTGTAATAGAAGTTGTAGCCAGTATAAAAGAAGTCACTAATAAAACCTTAGTAAGCTCAAGGGTGGTAGGGACTATTGGGTTGGAAGGGTACTTAAAGGTAGATGGACTTTTAGAAGAATATGAATGGGCTAAGGATTATGAAGGGGGGATAGGATGCTTAGAGACATTAAGTGGTGGTTTTGTCTCATTTGGGGGCATAGGAGAATCTGACACATATATTCAGCTAGAAAATAGCTTCCATAATCTTATTAATCTTTCTGTTTTTGATGTTAATAATGAGTGGTCTTATAATAATCCTATCTATATTACATCCAAATCAGAGGAAATAGAGCTATCTGACTTTTCGGAAATACCAACGGCTATTATATGTAGGGAAGAAAATACAACAATAACCCTAAAAGGAACTGGTGTTTTTAATGGGATTATTATGACGCCGGGTAAGGTGGAGATAGCAGCTAATGGTGTGATTAATGGGACCATAATAGCTGGTAATGAATATGCAGGGGTAAATGATGTGGAAATTAAATATGATCCAGATATGCTCTTTAAAATTCGTTTTATGGATAAATCTTTACAAAGAAAGCTATATGATAGCCTAAGGATTACTAACTATGAAGGTTTAACGGGTTTAGCTACTAAGGGTTCTGATAAAGAACAGGAAAAAATAGATGTTATTATGGGAAAAAAACATAACAGAATTATTCAACTTAGTCCCAAATCTATCATTCATTCAGAAGGCAGTGGATTAAAATTTGTTATGAAATCTTTGCGTAAATTATAATGTTGTGGTGGGGTGAGGAATATAAAAAGAAAAATATTTATCTGTGGTATGTTATGTGGTTGTTCCTTGGTAATCAATGGTTGTAATATACAAAAAACATCACTAGATTCAACTGGTGAGGACCAAGAGGTAGTGGTATCTATGATTAGTGAAAAGAAAGATAAACAGTGGAATGTAACTGAGGAAGATATGGAGATGTTATTTACAAAATACTTAACAATTGATGAGGAATCAATTCTAATATTAAATCAAAAGCCTAGGGAAATTTACCAACAATATTGGGAAGCATATAGGGCCTATAAGACAAGAACAAATGAGATTATAGGACCGTATTTATCTGCAGAGGCTAAGGAGAAATTGGGAAAACAATATGTACATGATGACTTTCATTATCCAAGACTTTTAGAAATTAATGATTATCTAGTGACAGGGTTCTCCAAAGTTGAAGCGGTATCAATTATATCAAAATACAAAAAAAATAATAATGATATTTATGAAGTGATGGTTAAGGCTATAGCACGAGTAATAAACAAAGACCATATAAGTGATAAATACCAATGGAATGAAAACAAAGGCTACTATGAGACTGGTATAACCTCAGGCTCAGATCTTATAAAACAGGAAGATAAAATTAAAGTAACCCTTAAATATCTGGTGGAGACAGTACCAGAAGAAAGGTTTTCCATTAAAACAATTAAAGAAAATACAGGCATATACTTAGGAATAAATGAACAAACAAACATCCAAAACAATTCATTTGTAACCAGGATTCCTTATCTAGATGAGGTTAGAAATAAGGATAAAGATAAGATTTATAAGTTCTTAGATTCTTTTATGAAACAAGATTACAACTTTTATAATTATTATAGGAAAGCTTATGATACGAATTATGAGATGTTTAAGATAGCATTGGTTGTTGATTTAAGGCTAAGGAATGTTGTGAAGCTTACAGAAGATTATAAGCTACAGTTTAACCCAATGATTATACCCCTAAAGGATGATATTGCTTTTTTAGAGTTTGACACTAGAGAAAATGTTATCATAGAGGCATATTTGTTTTCAAGTGAGAATAATCCGGCTTATGAAGTATCAGTTGAGGCTAAAACGACATCAGTGGATGGTAGTACAAAAACTTACGAATATACCTATCTATTTACATTTGAAAATG
>CAZLPH010000072.1:0-11366 GCA_964561345.1 uncultured Candidatus Epulonipiscium sp. | reverse complement strand
CCCTCTAGAAAGCTAGAGAGGCTTTTTTTAATGTTTAAAAAGGTAGGTTTGGGCTTGGTAGATACTAATGGCACCATCGGCAGCAGCTGTCACAATTTGGCGAAGGTCTTTTTGCCTGACATCTCCTACTGCAAAGATGCCATCTACATTTGTGGCACATCTTTCATCTGTCACTATATAGCCGTCTTCATCTAGGTCAACCAGATTCTTAACAAAATCTGTTGACGGAATACTGCCTACTGCAACAAATACACCATCCACATCTATATCTCTCGTAATGCCCTCTTTTGTATCTGTAATTTCTATACCTGTTATGGTTTGTTCCGAGTATATTTGCGTTACTTGATTATCCCATATTATTTCAACATTAGAATCAAATAATTTTTTTTGCAAATAGTTTACGGCTCTTAGGGAGTCCCTTCTATGAATCAAGTAAACCTTTCTAGCTATCCTAGACATATACAAGGCATCTTCCACAGCTGTGTCTCCACCGCCTACAACTGCAACGATTTTATCTTTATAAAAGCCACCATCACAGTTAGCACAATAAGATATGCCCCGGCCAATTAGCTCTTCTTCGTTAGAGAGTCCCAGCTTTCTCGGAACTGTTCCCATCGATAGGATGACTACTTTGGACTCATATGTCTCTGTTGCAGTAATAACCCGCTTTATATCACCTTCTACTTGAATATCTAATACCTCTACAAATTTTGCCTGGGCACCAAATTCTTGGGCTTGCTCAAACATGGCATTGGATAAATCTGGGCCTAACACACTCATTATACCTGGATAATTATCAATTTGACTTGTTGTTACCATTTGTCCACCTTGGAAAGCTCTTTCTAGTAGTAACGTGTTAAGAGCAGCTCTCCCGCCATATAGTGCGGCTGTAAGACCACCTGGTCCACCACCGATTATAATTATATCATTCATATTACACCTGCTTACTCTAATTTAGTTGTTTTAAATAACCTACTTCTTAATTATAATAGGTCATGTAGCATTATATACATTTTAGCTGGCAAACGCAACTACCCCGACCTACTTTATAGTAGTCGGGGTAGTTTATTGGGGTCTTTTAAATAAAATTCTTCAGTTGTTTAATATTATTCTCTTCGAATTTTAATAACTTTTTCATAAGATCTAAAATATCTTTCTCAGCATCTTGATACTGATCAATATTTCGAATAGCATCCACTACCCCCATATTACTTCCCGTTATTAGCATTTCTGCAATATGAGATGTGCTCTTATCCCGCATTGTTTGCATGTTAATCATAAGATAGGCCTTCATTTTATCTAAGGCATTAATCCCCTTCTCATGGTATCCATTGGTATTTAGTAGTTCCTTTGCTGTGGTATTAATGTCTCGGTATTCATCTAATTCTGATTGTAAATGTATCTTAAAGCTCTCATCTTCTACAATATCTATTAGCTGGTCAATGGTCTCTACTCCCATCTGGGAATTTTGGTAGATAAAATTTAAAAGCTCTGCATTTCCATTCATATGTGATCACACTCCTTTTAATTAGTATGACCAGCAATCTCATTCTTTATTCAATACTTTATAAGGGGATTAATCCCACACATATCGCCTAAACAAGCCCTGTTTTTCCCTTGCTCTTTTGCCTTATACATAGCTGAATCAGCACGTTTTATAGCCTCTTCATAAGTTTTGTCTGAAGCCACAAACCGGTCAACACCAACGGAAATTGTAGCATGGTACTTTTCTCCTTGAAAATCATATTCTTTGCTTCCCACAATCGAAATAATTTTATTAGAAAATGCAAATACATCTTTTTCCTTTAACCCATTACATATGAGCAAAAACTCTTCCCCACCCCATCTGTATAAGCTATCTGAGCCCCTAATATGATTATTAATCACCTCAACAATATTTTTTAGGACAGCATCACCTTCTAAGTGTCCGAAAGTATCATTAACAGCTTTAAAATCATCTATGTCAAATATCATAACCATAGGTGATTCCCCTGTTTTCTTAAATCTCTTAAAGGAACTCTCTAAATAGGTCATGGCTGCTCTTCTGTTTTTAGCTTTTGTTAAAGGGTCTATAAAAGCTTCTTTAATTTTTTTATTATACTTTTTATGATAACCCTGTTCAATTTTCGATAAAATTAACCAGTAAAATATAAATATTACCAACATAAAAGCAATGGTATGGCTAATTATTTTCCTTACTATATTATTTTGATCTTTTTTAGATATATCAATATAAGACTGTATGTCATCTAAATGGATTCCCATACCAATAACCCAGTCATATTTCTTATACTGTTTTGCATAAGTAATCTTTTCAGAAAGCATGTCGCTATTTTTTTTCTTAAAGTTATACTTTAAAAAAACCTCTCCGTGTTCATTGATTCCTTTAAGCTCTTGGGCATAAGGATAATTACCTGCTATATCTTGGGTTTTTGTTGATAAATATTGACCTTCTGTTTCTGGTAAGTTAGGATGTATAAGCCTTATAGCAAAGTTTTCACCACCACCATAATCTATAACTTCATTAACCCATATATAGGAGTTTTGAGAAAATTCTCGGCTGTGGATTCTCCCCCTGATACGATTCTTTGTGCTTCTATATATATATTCATTACTGACACCAAAAATAATGTCATAATCATCATATTTCCCTTTAAAATAAGAGGAAAAGTCTGCTTTTTCAGGATTACCTTCTAAAAACATACCACTAGCATATAGTGGCTCGTCTGATTCTACTGCTTTAATATAGACAGATAAAAACTCATTATGGCTACTTGTTTTAATAAAACTAATAAATAGGTCTATATAATTTTCAGGCATTGTATCATAATATTCTTGGAGCGTTTGAGATGTGGCCTTTATGCGTTCCTCATAATAGGTTTCTTCCTGGCTTTGGATTAAGTCGATTTCTTGTATGACATTATCGACAATACTTTTAAGAAAATCCTTTTTTATCTCTACGATACTCTCTACTGCATGTTCTTCGTAAACCTTCCCTATATTATAGATGAAATATATATATGTTGCGCAAATCGTAATAAATAAAACCCCAACCATCACTATGGTTGTTTTACGATATATATTTCTTATATCTTCCATATCGGCCCTCTTTTTCCTTAAAATACATAATTAATTATTGACACGTGCCTTAATTATATAACTTGTAGAATAACAAATCAATAAAGATTGTATTCCTTTTTCTCTTGACAAACACCCTAATTAATAATAGGATTGAATGAGAACGATTATCAATCTCTAGAAAGGATGATAAATATGAATCACGAAATGAACAAACACTTAGACCTAGATAATATAAAAATCGAAAAAATAACAACCATCTTAGTAAGTTACTTAAGAGGTGATTTAAGCCTAGCATCAGCAAAAGAGACGGTTAATAATTCTTTCGACCAAATAACAGCCCAAGAATTTGCCCTTTGTGAGCAATCCCTAGATAAATACGACATTGATAATGACGATTTAACCAAAAGGATAGAAAATGTCATATCAATCGTAAAAGACAAATTAGTTACCAACAAGCTTGAATTAGAAGCTGGCCACCCTATCCATACTTATTTGAAAGAGGTAGAGGCAATTAGAAGGGTATTAGATAACATAAGAGATCTGAAGAACAAAAAATTCATTAAGAATCAGTGGTTGGAAACATATGATCAATTATTAGAAATAAAGACCCACTTTGCTAGAAAACAAAATCAACTTTTTTCTGCACTAGAAAAGAAGGGCTTTGATAAGCCAACAAAAATAATGTGGACACTAGATGACTATGTGGAAGATACCATAAAGACTTCCCTCACTTATTTAAACGATGATAAGCTGGATAAGTTTTTAGATATGCAAGATGACGTCATTGATATTGTAGAAGATATGATGGAAAAAGAAGTAAACATATTATATCCAACCGCAGTGGATATGCTATCTGAAGCTGATTTTGTAGAAATGCGAAATGGGGATGATGAGATTGGCTATGCCCTCATAGACACCCCACCATTATATGGTAATACCCAGGCCAAAGAGAATCATTCTAACACAGAACTCCTTCATGATTTAAAAGATATCTTACTAAAACACGGCGCCCTAGACAATATTGGGGCTGGGCAAGAATTAGATGTCAGCCAAGGAAAATTAACCCTAGAGCAAATTAACCTGATCTTTAAACATATGCAAGTGGATTTATCCTATGTGGATGAGCATGATATCTCTAAATTTTATACTGATACAAAACATAGAGTCTTTCCTAGAAGCCCAGGGGTTATAGGTAGACATGTTCATAATTGTCACCCAAGAGACAGCGTTGATATGGTGGATAAAATAATAAGCGCCTTTAGAAGCGGTGAGCAAGATGAGGCTGAATTTTGGATTGATATGGGTGACAAATTTATCTACATTATTTATAATGCCGTAAGAGATGAAAATGGCAACTTTAGGGGCGTACTTGAAATGATGCAAGATGCAACAAGAATAAGGAGCCTTAAGGGTAGTCAAAGACTGTTATCATGGGAAAACAGTAAGCCTAATAAAGAAAAAGACAGCCTTGCTAAGTCGAATGATTATCATATTACACCTGAAACAATTATAGGAGATTTAATCAAAGAATACCCTTATATTAAGGATTTTATAATGGGCCTATCTCCTAAATATGAAAAACTAAACAACCCAGTTGTCTTTAAAATGATGTCTAAAGTAGCTAGTTTAGATGTTATTAGTGAAAGAGGAAATATGACACCTGATCAACTAATCTCTAAAATAGTTGAACGAATCGACAAAGAACAATAATAAAAAACGACTTGCAAACCATTATGTGTTTGCAAGTCGTTTTTTATTCAATTGTCCTTTAGTCTACTGGGCAACCCACTCTACTCTGGCTTTGAATATTTCCCTTTCCTCACTTTTTTCTTTTCCTTGCAGGTAGTAAGTATCCACAGACTCTTTATCCTTATAGACACTTACCACCACTTCTTCCCCTATGGTAGCCCCAGATATAAAGTTAACCTGGATGTCTTTAATCTTCTTATTTTTGTGCTGGTCTAATGGAAAACAATCTTCAATCCACTGAACGTAGCAAGCATTATTCATATGCATATTAATATCAAGGTCTGTGTAATGAACCCTTCTGGTGCATACACTTATTGGCTCTTTGGGAATTCTAAGTCTTACAAGTTCCTGGGCTCCTTCTTCAATCGTGGCCGGTAATCCCTTTGGCATGGCACTGGTTCTTTGAGGCCTACCTGTTTTGCTATCAATTAAGACATAGGCACTGTAAATGCTACCAATTTGTTCTTTGTGTTGGTTATAAATACAAAAACTTCGCATGGCAAACAGTTTGTCTTTGCCGCTTGGCCAGGTTTCTATGGTGATTGTATCTTCCCACTTTGGGTAGCTTTCTATGTTAATCCTGTACTTAGAAATAATCCAGCCTAAGTTGTGCTTGTCTAGTTCTTCGTAGCCCATGCCTAATTCTTCCGCATGGAGGCTAGATGTTTCTTGCATTTTATTAACCAATGCATATAATTTTAATTTAAGTGTAAAGTCTGTTTCTGAAAATTGTACTTTAAATGATTTTGAGTATTTCGTCATCTTTTTCTCCTTTTTCATCTATTTCCTATGGTAACACAATTATGCGTATCTTTAGTTTGTAATAAACATAGCATCTCCAAAGCTAAAAAACCTGTAGTCTTCCTTGACAGCTACTGCGTAAGCATTAAGGACACTATCTTGGCCGGCAAGGGCACTAACTAGCATAATCAGTGTAGACTCTGGCAAGTGAAAATTCGTAATGAGACAATCGACTAGTTTAAAGTTATAGCCTGGATAAATGAAAATATTTGTCCAACCACTTCCTGCTTGCAAAATACCTTTATCATTGGTGCAAGATTCTAACGTTCTTGTGCTAGTTGTACCAACGGGAATAATTCGGCCACCCTTTGCTTTTATCTTATTAATCATATCTGCTTGCCCTTGTTCGATCATATAAAACTCTGAGTGCATATCATGTTCTTCTAAGTTGTCAATTTTAACCGGCCTAAAAGTTCCTAGGCCTACGTGTAAGGTCACATAAGCAAGTTCTATGCCTTTTTCTTTTATAATAGATAGTAAGTCTTGGGTAAAGTGTAAACCGGCTGTTGGAGCCGCTGCACTCCCATCGTGCTTTGAGTAAACCGTCTGATAACGCTCTTTATCTTCTAGCTTATGGGTAATATAGGGCGGCAAAGGCATTTCTCCAAGCCGGTCTAAAACCTCTTCAAAAATACCATCATCGTTGAATTTTACAATTCGCTTTCCATCATCAATAATTTCTTCTACTGTGCAAGATAGTTCCCCATTACCAAAGACGATTGTATGACCAGGTCTTGCTTTTTTCCCTGGTTTGGCTAGGACTTCCCAGCGGTCTGCCCCTAAACGTGTCAATAGCAGGATTTCTACTTTCCCTCCTGTGCCCTCTTTAGCGCCATATAATCTTGCCGGGATAACCCTTGTATCATTTAGGACCAGGCAATCTCCTGGATTTAGGTAATCAATTATCTCATGAAAATGTTTGTGCTGTATTGTCCCATTATTTTTATTTAATACCATTAGCTTTGATTGGGTTCGGTCCATTAAAGGATCTTGGGCAATCATTTCTTCTGGCAAGTCAAAGTAAAAGTCTGATGTTTTCATTTTATTCTCCAGTCTAAGCATCTTATGTTTCTTATTTTTCTACGCGTACGCCTTGATAATAATATTCAATGATTTGGTCGTATGTATGCCCAGCATCCGCCATTCCTCTGGCACCTGATTGGGACATGCCAACGCCGTGGCCATAGCCTTTACCTGAGATAACAACATCCCCATAGGTGACCTGGCTTCCCTGATTACTAGTCCCGCCGTAAGTAACTTGCCCATTCTGCCCCTCCACAACAACAGATTGCCCAAAAGGGATTGTTTTTCCATTAACCCCCATGATATACCTTGGTAAGTCTCCTCCATATACTTGGATAGTTTCCAAAGGCTTGGAATCAGTTACCAGGTTACTATTTTCTATGGTAAACATTCTACTTCTTAGTGACCCGCCATTTGTAGCTGAAAAAAAGGTTCTAATATTCTCTTTTGTTAGCTTATGGGATCCTAGTGAGCCAATAATTTCTAGTTCATTAACACGTCCTGCTGGTGTATAAGAATTAATCTTTAATCCTTGGGCTGTCCCAATATTAATCCCAGCCCCAAGGCTACGATCAATGTCTGCTAATGTGATGGTTCTTGTCCAAGGTTTCCCTTCCGGCACTACTTCGTATGGATCTGGCCTGGCCTCTAAATAGGCCACTGAATTTCCCCAGACATACTGAGGATCTTCTGTATGCCCGCCACTTGTAGAAAAGAATACTGTCTCTGCAACCTGGCCATTGTAAGTCGCTACCATTCCTCTTGTTTCATCCACAGCTTGATTGGTTCTTCCCGACTCTCCTGTAAACCCATTATAAACCTGGGTATAGATTGTGTCACATACATTATAACCATCTTTAAGGTATTTATTCTTTTGATAGATGGCCATACTTCTAGCCGCTACTGCTTGGGCTTTTAGGGCTTCCATATGCCAGCTCGGTGGCATTTCTGCCGGAACAACCCCGTAGAGGTAGTCTTGGTGGTCTACAATGTTAATAGCAGTAATTGTATTGACTTGTCTTTTAAACTCAAACCATCCCCTATAGGATCCCTTGGAAAGCTTGGTTAGGTTAAAGGGATGATCTTTGCTTACACCTGCAAAAGCAGGCTCAGAACCTATATTGTCACATAAAAGTAAGCCTGTTCCTTGACCGTCCTCAACCATAATTTCAAATCCTGTGCGTCTAACAAGGTCTGTATCAGGTCTATCTTCCTCTAAATATATGGTCCAAACCCCTGGCCATTTATAGGCTACCACAGCCTTTATCCCCTCTTCTTTATAGGCTAGGACTGAAAATGCTGCTTCGTTATATGTATAATATTGGTCTTTTGTCTTGTAATATTGATTTTGATCTGGCTTTATAAGAAAGCCCGTGTTTGAAATAAGAGTGGCTTGAGGGATAAACCGGTTATTAGATTCATACCCCATCTGTAGCTCTGTGCTTTTTATCTCAATATTTACCTTGTTGCTATAAGCTGAGCGAAGGCCTACCCGAATGGTCTCCGGTACTATGGGTGTGCTATAAGCCCTAACAGGCTTAGTAAGGACACACATCATTATAATAGAAAAGATGACGATCCATTTATTATTTATTTTATTCACAAAATACCCCCTTATTTTTTTAAAGCTTTATCTCTTTTATAATAAGGGTAAAACCGCAAAAAGGCAAGAATCTTGCATTATTTAGGTAAGGAAAGTAGACCTTTCCTACTAAATAAAAAGAAGCAGCTTACGCTGCTTCTAAAGGTTTAATCATTCTATAATATTTTTGTTCTTCTATAATTTCTTCTTTTATCGTGTATCCAAGTCCAGAATATAAGCGAACAACTGCTGGCCTTTCTTGGTCAACTAGCAAAGAACATTTACTAAGGCCAAATCCTTGGGCCCTTTCTTCTGCATCTAGCATTAACTTAGTCCCAACACCCTTACCCCTTGCCCAACTACATGTGGCTAAGTTGGCAATATAAAATTCTCCTGATTCGGACTCTTTGGTATTCATCCCTTTAATAGATGATAAAAACCACCGTAGTTTACGCCAAACCCCTTGTTGGAGTTCAAGGATCACTTTCCCTGTCTCATTATCAAGCTTGGTAAGTTTACTATGTGGCAAACCAATCATTGCCCCGCATATTTGTCCATTTTCTACGGCAACTCTTGCGTACTTATAACTATACCTCGTGTCGGTTCGTTTAATAATCTTCGTTAGCCTCTTTAATATTTCTTCTTTACTGCCATATCCCCAAATCATCTCCGGGTCTTCTTCTGTGCTATAAATTAGTTCTGAAAGCATAGCAGCATGCTCTTTCTTGGCATACTGAATCTTCATTTCCACCACAAATAACAGTCCTTTCTATAATATCTACCTTTATATGCGTATGCCCAATTCAAGTGCTACGCTAAGGTACAAACTGTTGGTGGATGATATCCGAATTCTCTATTACTAGAGCACTCATGTTAAACCTCTTTTCTTAAGACTTATTTTAAGTCTTTAATAACTTCAATTATAGCATACTAATTGTGTGATTTCTATGCCAACTTTAAACTAAAAGATAGGCAAATGTTGGATTTCATAGTATGATATATCTATAACAATCAATGTAGTTACAAGTAGGAGATGATCAATTATATGAAAACTAAAATTCAAGTAAATGATATGAGCAACATTCAAAAAATCAACCACATTATAACCCAGTACCCTTTTGATGTCTGGATTCATAGTGATAGTGGTATGGTGGATGCAAAATCTATCCTTGGTCTTTTTATTCTTGGCTTAAATGAACCCATGTTTATGGTTACAGATGACGATATTGATACAAGTAAACTTTTTAAAGACTTAAGTCAGTATATAACATTTTTAGACTAGTATAAACACTTACTTTCTTGACCTATAGGCACCCATGACTTATAAACATTGGCAGCCTATAGGTCATTTTTTATATTTTAAAAACCATTACTCCTGCGCCTCTAAATCTTTTATCCCTAGCTTGCTGGCAGATTTCTTCACAAATACAGAAGCTAGCAAGAAAGAAACAAGGGTTGAAACCAGAACACCTGCTCCCACACCAATAATCCCTTTCCTAGGACTCATGGCTAGTACGGCAATGATACTCCCTGGAGACGGCGGGGCAATAAGCCCTACCCCAAGTATCTGAAATGTTGCTATGCCACTTGCCCCGCCTGCTATAACAGCCAATAAGAGGGCAGGATTCATTAAAACATAGGGAAAATAGATTTCATGAATACCACCAAGAAAGTGAATAATCATAGCACCTGGGGCAGACTCCTTAACCGCTCCCTTTGCAAAAAACCAATAAGCCAGTAATATTCCCATTCCTGGTCCTGGGTTTGTCTCCAATAAGAAAAATACTGATTGTCCCACTTCCTTTGCCTCTTGTATCCCAATAGGCCCTAATATTCCGTGATTAATGGCTGAATTTAAAAATAAAATCTTGCCTGGTTCTATAAATATTGATGCTAATGGGAGTAAACCTAGGCTTACAATCCATTCAATCCCACCTTTTAGGGCATTGTTAAAAATTAAAACAAGAGGGCCTATACCTGATAATGCCAATACGGCTAGTAAGGCCGCCAAGATACCTGCTGTAAAATTACTAATCAACATTTCGAACCCTTCAGGGATTTTACTATCTAGGGCTTCATCAACCTTTTTGATTGCTAGGCCACCTATGGGCCCCATTATCATGGCCCCTAAAAACATAGGTATATCCGCCCCTACAATAACCCCTATGGTTGCCACGGCCCCTACGACACCACCTCTTTTACCCCCAACCATTTTGCCACCTGTATGACCAATTAGTAGGGGTAGTAAGTAGGTGATCATAGGGTCTACTAATGTGGCAAGATTTTCACTCGGTAACCAACCAGTTGGTATAAATAGAGCTGTAATAATTCCCCATGCAATAAATGCCCCTAAGTTAGGCATAACCATTTCACTTAAAAAATTTCCGAACTTTTGAATTCCTTCTGTCTTTAGCTTATTCACGTCAAATCCTCCTATATAATCTGCCATAATCAAATAATCGCCAACCTCTTAACTAAGGTTGACGATTATTTGATTATTATTTTATAGTAGCTCTTTTAATATTACCCCAAGTCTCTTAATTCCCTCTTCAATACGTTCCTCTGGCATATTCGAGTAGTTTAGCCTAAAGGTATTTGTGACATTTCCGTGGGCATAAAAGGATTGTCCTGGCACAAAGGCCACGTTTTTCCTAATGGCTTTTTCAAGGATTTCTTTGCTGTTATGGCCCTCAGGTAGGATAACCCAAATAAACAAACCACCTCTTGGCCTTGTATATTCAACCTCTTTAGGAAAATATTTTTTAATTGCGCTTAACATACATTCTCTTCTTTTTTTGTATAATGCTTTTATTTTCTCAATATGATCATCTAGGTTGTAATTCTTCATATACCTAGCCACAATCATTTGATCTATGGTAGATGTTTGCAAATCTACACCCTGCTTTAATATAGCATATTTCTCAATTAGTGCTGGGTCTGCTAAAATCCAACCAATCCTAAATCCTGGGCAAAATACTTTAGAAAAAGTACCCAGGTAAATAACATATCCATTTTTATCAAAACTCTTAATGGTAGGTAGTTTTTCTCCTGCTAGTACTAATTCAGCGTAAGGGGAGTCTTCAATAACAGGAATTTTATATTTTTCCGCAATTTCTACAACTTGCTTTCT
>CAZLPH010000071.1:4294-11458 GCA_964561345.1 uncultured Candidatus Epulonipiscium sp. | reverse complement strand
TTTGAATTCTACCATGATCACCTAAATATTCACCATGATCTGAGGTAAATATAACAAGGGTATCCTCTGAGAGTCCCAGTTCATCTAATTTATCTAATATTTTCCCCACACAATCATCTACATGTGATACTAGGGCTAAATAGTAAGCGATTACTTTCTTCCACTGCTTTTTAGAAACATCCTTTAGAAAAGGTAAGGGCTCGTCATTAGGTCCTACTTTAAGGTCTTTAATCTCATCTAAATTGTACATATCAATGTATTTCTGGGGCGGGTTAATAGGGGTATGTGGTGCATAATTTCTTCTGCAACAAAAGCACTGTGCGTTAAATCATCCTCCCCTTCAAACACATAAGGTTCATGCGTTTCTCTAGGTCTTGTCGCATATTCATTCTGGCCATACTTATGGGCTTCTGGAGGAAGTGATGTATAGACTTTTTCTAATGCTTTCTCATCCTTTTCTTTAACCCATTGTATGTATGCATCATCATAGCATCCTGATTCATCTGATAATATAAATGTGTCAAAACCATAAGAATCATGTGGGTTTTTATGATGACGATTGGCATGAGGTGTAAAATGTAACTTTCCAATATTAGCTGTCTGATAGCCATATGGTTTTATCACTTCATGAACCAATAGTGGTCCTTTGGGTATGGAAATTCCATTCGTACCAATACCTAAACTCCCAGGATACTGACTTGTTAATAAGGACATACGGCTAGGCATACAGACAGGGTTTTGAACAAAATTATGCTCAAACAAAACACCTTCTGTTGCCAACCTATCTATATTAGGTGTACGAGCTATTGTATTTCTATAACACTTTAAACTATCATATCTTTGTTGATCTGTATAAATTAGTAATACATTAGATTTTTTAACCTGTTTCATCACTGCACCGTTTTCAACATTATAAGTATTCTTGTATTTAAAAAGCAGATGAAAAAAACGTCATCTGCTGTCTATTGCTAAATATTTATATCTATTTAGTCCTATTTTACTGCACCACTTGTGAAACCATTATAGATATATTTTTGTAAAGCTACAAATGCAATCAAGGTAGGAACAATAGCAATGATAATACCTGCCGAAATAACTTCCCATTGGGAACCATAAGGTCCTTTAAACTTAAATAACCCTGTTGAGAGTGTCAATAACTCTTGCTTTGGCATATATAAAAATGCTGTATAGAAGTCATTATAGATTCCTATTCCTTTTAGAATAATAACTGTTGAAATAGCAGGTTTTAATAATGGTAAAACAATTTTTCTATACACTGTAAAGTAAGATGCTCCATCTAACATTGCTGATTCATCTAGTGCAACTGAGATGCTGTCTAAAAACTGCAAGAATATGTATATTGCCATAATATCCGTACCTGTATACAAAACAATTGCTGCAAATCTTGTATTAAACAACCCTAAAGCATTAATAATTTGGAAAGTTGCCACCTGAGTTGTAACACCCGGTATTAAGGTTGCGATTAAAAATGCCCCCATTATTATTGTACGTCCACGAAACTTAAAGCGGTGAAGGGCATAAGCCGTCATAGTTCCTATTAATATAGCGCCTGCAAGAGAGATAATCAGCAAGATCACTGTGTTCTTAAATCCTGTTAACATTTGTCCTTCAGTGAAAGCACGTGCATAGTTATCAAAGTTTAGCCAGTTTTTTGGCATTTGAAAAGGCCCTGTACTACCATACTCTGCTTTACTTTTAAAAGAGGCAAAGAATACAACTACAATTGGTAAGATTGCCGTCATAGCTCCTATTATTAAAGAAACATATTTTATTATTTGCACGGTTATGTGTTTAATTTTGTAGTCCATATAGTTTACGCCTCCTGTTCTTTAAATACGATTCGTTGTATTAATGTAACAACTAAAACAATTCCTAATAAAACAGTTGCCATAGCTGACCCTAAACCAACCTTACTAAATTTAAAAGCCGTATCAACAGTCTGGATAACAAATGTCTTACTACCATTTCCTCCACCTGTCATAATATAAGGTAATTCAAATGCACTCATAGCACCTTGAACTGATAAAATTAGATTAAGCTGAACTATTCTACTAATACTTGGAAAAATAATATACCTAAATTGTTGCCATTTACTAGCACCATCTAAATCAGCTGCTTCATAAATTTCTCCTGGTACCGATTGGATAGCCCCTATAAACATAATTAGGTTTGTTCCCATATACCGCCACACTGAAGCCCCTGTTAAGGAAATATTAATAAGACTACGATTCCCTAACCACAGTTGTGTGTATTTTCCTAATCCGACAAATTGCAAAACACTATCTAGAGTTCCATCTGGTTTAAAGAAATAGAGAAAGATAAACCCTATTGCAACGCCATTTAGCAAACTCGGGAAAAATAATGCCCCTTTAAAGAAGTTGCCACCCTTTACCTTAAAGCTTAAAATAGTAGCAAAATACAGCGCCAAAGCCAATTGTACAAAGGATCCTACAAAGTAGTACAAACTAACTTTAAAAACTGTAAAATATTCTGGTCTTGTGAAAATGGTTTTATAATTTTTTAGTCCAACAAACTTCATGGTATCACTGTATCCATTCCAATCATGGAAACTATAATAAATCATATTCCCCATTGGTAAATATGAAAATGTTATTAATAACACCAGGGGAACAAGTAAAAACGTCGCAACCAATATTCTTTGTTGTGTTGTAAATTTTAGCTCTGTAACATTAAACATATGGCGCATCTTTGCTTTCCGTGTATTCAAGTTAATGCCTCCTATCTATCAATAATCATTAATATAATTTTAGGATAGCACATGTACTATCCTAAAATTATAAACATATTACCCCTTATTTGTCCTTATTTAGTTTACACCTAATGCTTCACGAGCTGATGCCCATCTTGCATTCAAGTCATTCATAATCTCTTCAAATGACTCTCCACTACCTAAAGCAGATTCAACAATTCTCTTTTTAAACATTTCTGCATAAAAACCAATTTCTGCTTCATCATCCACTTTATTTACTAATCCTTCTTCTCCTGGTATTGGTGGTACAGGCTCAAGGTATACAACACCTAATTCTGCAAAACCTTCTAGTGTGCTTGGTAGCTTTTCACCAATAACTGGTGGAATTCCACCTTGGCTATAAGCATAACCTGAATCTTCTATAAACCAGTTCAACCATGCAAGAGCTGCTTCTTTATTCTTACTATGCTTGTTGACTGCTATACAAAAATCACCATCACTTGCTGAGTACACCTTTCCATCTTCCTGTACATATGGGAATGGCATGTAACCAATCTCATCCGGGTTATCAGCTAGTTCTTGTACTTGTGAGACAACCCATGACCCTAATACCATTACACCGATTTCACCGTCTGCTAACATTTGTTTTGAGGATTCCCAGTCACTTGTTAGTGGATCCGGTTCAACTAAGCCTGCCGCAACAACTTCATGTAGCGTCTTATATACAACATTAAGTGGCTTGCCCTCATCAAATGGTGTCTCCTCATGAGGTAGTAAGTTATTAAATGATGCATCACCAGCTACACTTGTTCCATGATCTTGCCATCCGTCTAGCGCCCATCCCGCCACATAGTTTGTATAGAGTGGAATAGCTTCTGTATTTTCTTTAATCTGACCTAACATTGCCATAAACTCTTCTGGTGTCTTAGGTAAGTCTGTAATACCTGCCTCTTCAAATACCCTCTTATTGTATACGATACCACTCACGTTACCTGTTTGCGGAATACCATATGTAACTCCTTCAAAAGATGCTTTCTCTAAGAATCTGTACTTTTGGCTCATATCCTCTTTCTGACCTAAAGGTTCAAAGAAGTTACCAAATTCTGCTGGGTCAATTTGCGGAATTAATAATACATCCCCATAATCTTCTGTGTTCATACGAATTTTAACTTGGCCTTCATAATCACCCATCGATTCAAATTTAACCTTCACATCTGGATATTTTTCGTTAAATCTTACTGCGTAGTCACCGACAAAGATCGTATCAACCAGATCAGTACGATTGGTTAAAACAGTAATCTCACCTGAAATATCTGCATCTGCATCTGGTTCTACCTCTCCTTCAGTCTCTGCTCCTACTTCTGTACTTGGCGGTGTGGGTACCTCTGATGTTTTAGCACCACAACCTGCTAGGGTCCCCATCATTAAACTCCCTACTACAATTAAAGGTAATAACTTTTTACGTAACATATAAACTCCTCCTTTAGTTAGTTGATTAACTTATCGTTTAAGTTATAATTTAATTATACATTGTAACTACTAAACTGTCAACTTATTTTTTATTATAGTATAACTTTTATAGCCCTTCTTCTATTTATAACATTTACCTATTAAACCTTCACCTCTCTTAGTAATAATTTAATGCCTAAACTATATATAAATGGAACAATAAAAATCAATATAACCAAATTCTTCATTCCCATTATTATTAAAGCAACAGAGAAGATTAAAATCCACATTGATGTAAAAAAGTTCTTTATCATCTTTATAAACGAATGGATTAAGTTTTCTTTAAGCGTCTTGGTAGGCACAATCATCTCATTAATACTATAGGCAAATAAAATAATAACCATGGATCCAAAATAGATAAAAATAACTTTAAACATCATGGCCATGGCAGTATTAATATAATTCACATAAATTAAACCTATATATAGTAGAATCATTATGATAGAAAATATAAAAGACACCATTTTCAGCTTTCTATAGTGGGTATAGTGCTTGGCAAATAATTCTCTTGGTTCATCCTCATCATTGGTTTCCATCTCCGTCATAACCGCAAATAAAGTGCCCGTTGCTGAGAAGACCCCATAAATAATAGCCCCTCTCATTAAATATAACCAAAACCATATACTAACCTTAAAATATTTATATAATTTATTGAAAAAATGATAGATCTTATTTTCCATTGTTAACCTCCTTTACTACTTTTTTAAGTTTAGCTCACTGGTTACCTAATATATTTACTATAATATAGTCCTTTTATGCTGTCAATTTTACTAGTATGTTGTTCTACAAGGACAATTATAAAATAGAGGGGTAATCCCCTCTATTTTATAATTGAAATTGTTCAATTGCTATGCTTAACTTTTTAACTGTTTCCTTTAGATTTCCAGCAACTTGTGTCACTCTTTCCGTAGACGCTGCCTGTTCTTGGCTAGAAGCCATTATTTGCTCTGTACTTGCTGCCGACTCTTCCGCTACAGTAGCTATACTTGAAACGGCATCTATGGCATGATTCCTATACCCGTTAATGTCTTCTACCTCCTGGTTTATAATATTGATCTGTTCTGTAATTTCATTTAGTGAGCTAGCAATTTCTCCGAAGGCATCATTTGTTTGCATAACTGATTCCTCTTGCTCTTGGTAAATAATATTTCCTTGTTCAACAAATCTTACTGCTTCACTTGTATCTTTCTGGATAGACAAAATAATTTCTTCTATTGAGCTAGTAGCGTCCTTAGATTGCTCCGCCAACTTCCGTACTTCTGCCGCTACCACTACAAACCCTTTACCAGCTTCTCCAGCTCTTGCTGCTTCAATACTGGCATTAAGTGAGAGTAGGTTAGTTTGGGAACTTATGCTTTCAATTAGTCTAACGATATTAACAATCTCCGTTGTATTTTCATACAAGGATTTTATTGTGGTTTGGATAAACTTTGATATTTCAGCTGATTGAGTTGTTTTTTGATTTAATTGTTCTAAAACCTTTACAACATTATTTCCTACCACTTCTGAATTCTCAACTACCTGCTGAACACTCCCTACACTAACCGAGACTTCCTCAATCCCCTTAGATAAATCTTGCATAACGCCCATAGTTCTTTCGGCATCTTTGGCTTGTTCACTTGCCCCGTCTGAAATTGCCTCTATGGCTATACTTATCTCATGACTAATAAGTGAGTTATTCTGAATTAATTCCGATGCAAGGTCTGTGTCTGACATAACATCCTCACCCATCAATTTAGTATCTCTAATTAATTGTTTGATATTCTTAATCATCTTATTAAAACTAGCAGATAATTGTCCTATTTCACTTTTATTATCAATGGTGGAATAAACCGTTAGGTTACCTTGTTCTGCCTCTTTCATTAATTTCATTAACGTTTGTATAGGTGTTGCAATACTTCTTGCAATAAGCATACTTATTAAAACAGCCACTAGAATACATATTAGGCCATAAATTATAGACATTTTTCCAACTTTATTCATTCTTTGCATTAATGTTTTCTCTGGTACTTCTAAGAGTACCTGCCACCCATTTCTTGCCTTTGCATAAGAAACAATATTCTTGTCTAAGGAAAGCACATCAGATTGTTTCTCTTGTCCTAAAACACTTGAATATTCACCCTCTATCTGTGTGCCTATACCTTCTGAATTCGAACCCCAAAACACTTGACCTTGTTCATTTACTAATGCAAGGTTTGTGCCTTCCACTAAAGTCATTGTGTTAAAAAGATTAGCAAATACTTCCGTTTCTATAGCCATGACTAAAACCCCTACCCGCTTGGAGGAAGAAAAACTTCTGATTGTGCGTGCTAAATACAATTGCCTGTAGGTAGGATCTAAATCTGTCAGCCATGTATATTCTGTTTCAGATTCAAGTATTTTTTCATAGGAGCCACTTTCTTGAAACAAATTTTCAAAATTCGGGTCTATATCTCCTGCTTCAAAATCTATTATTCCATTCCTATGTACTGTTATTCCAGCCAAATCAGAATTTGCAAAATTCACACCTTGTAAAAAGCCTTCTACTTGGCCCTTGTCCTTTAACTGCTCAAACTTATCTTTGTATCTGGTCTTAGCAAAAAGCTCCAAAATCTCCCTATTACTAAATACCACCCCAC
This sequence comes from uncultured Candidatus Epulonipiscium sp., assembly GCA_964561345.1. GTDB lineage: Bacteria > Bacillota > Clostridia > Lachnospirales > Cellulosilyticaceae > JAAYSX01. The sequence goes on along the minus strand of CAZLPH010000071.1, from coordinate 4,600 downwards.
TAGAATCTTGAATAGCTGATAGTTTTAAATCAATATTAGTCCCTATTTGTTTTATTAATTCACCTGAGAAATTTCCTACCTCATAGCTAATGGCATTCTTTGCTTGAGAATAAGTTGAAAACCCCATAATTGCAAGGGGTACTGTGCTCAAAATAATAAAGGCAGTCATTAGTTTGGTTTTAATTTTTAGATTGCTTATTGTTGAAAAGTTAAGAAGAGCTTTATTGACCTTTTTACCCTTGATCTTTTTATTTTTTTTAGTTTTCATAGCCACAGTCCTCTCTAGGATCTTATAATCAATAACTG
>CAZLPH010000071.1:0-4194 GCA_964561345.1 uncultured Candidatus Epulonipiscium sp. | reverse complement strand
TTTTTTTTAGTTTTCATAGCCACAGTCCTCTCTAGGATCTTATAATCAATAACTGCGTTATTAAGTTATCGCTTAAGTTATCTTCATAATATATTACCTAGCACCTTTTGTCAATAAAATATAAAAGACACGTATCTTATTTAGCCATAAGATACGTGTCTTTTATATTTTATTAACAGATTCTCTATATACTATCCTACCTTTTACGGATACTCTACCATATTCTTTGTCATTATTTTTAATCTTTTCTAAAATATATTCTACAGCTATAGCTGCCATTTCTTCTGTGTCAACTTCTACTGTTGTAATCTGGGGTGAGCTAATTGTTGCATAGATATCATTGTCAAATCCTACGACGGAAATATCTCCTGGTACTTTATACTTCATTTTCTTTAGTTTTTTAATGAGTTCATAGGCTATTTGATCACAGTTACATACAAAGGCTGTGGGCATCTCTTCTGGTAATTCTAAGTCAATATAAGTGCCTTGCTCATCCCTGTCTTTAATTAAAAATGCTTCTTTAAAGGCTACCTTATGTTCTAATAAAGATTTATAGTAACCTAGAAAGCGATCTTGGATACTACTGGTGGCATAAATATCACCCACAAATCCTATTTCTCTGTGGCCATTACTCATAAGATAATTGGTAATACTATAAGATCCATAAAAGTTATCTGTAATAACCGAGTCCATATCTAACTGTTCATCATAAAAATCCAAAAATACAACTGGTATAACCATGCTTTGTAATACTTTAACATAGCTTCTGCTAACTTGTCCTAGCACAATCAAACCATCTACTCTGTTTTCATGATAAATCCTAGGTAATATTAAGTCTTTTTCGTCTTGCTTTGAAAGTAATTGAAGAATACCATAGTAATCATATTCTTCAAGCACTTTGGAAATATTTTGATAAAAATTCAAATAAAAAGATTGTTCACCACCAGTAAAACGTTCTGGAATAACAATCCCAATGTTATAAGAATATCCTTCTTTCATAGATTTTGCCAAACTATTAATGCGGTACCCCATTTCATTAGCCAAATCTTTAATCTTTTGCTTAAGTTCATCACTAACACCCTCTTTATCATTTAGGGCTTTAGAAACTGTAACCGTGCTTACTTCTAGCCTTTCAGCAATGTCTTTCATTGTTATATTCTTTTTCAATATAATTCACTTCTTTCATTATAGATATCGATTAAGTAACCATATAACAGTTATCGATAATTACTCACCTTAATTCTACCTTTTTACTTCATACCTTGTCAAGCCTAATCCCTTATACACAAAAAGAAGTCGTTAGTTTTACCTAACCACTCCCTTAATTGTTTACCTTACTCATGACTTTTTGTTGTCATCTTTAATTATAGCTTACACCACTCCAGTAAACATTGTTTTCAACAATAACCTTGGGACCAAAATTAACCCCTTGAAGAGCCCATTTCTTATATTCCATAAAACCTACCCGGTCAATAATATACCCGATATGCTCTTTCCCCCCTGGGGCACTACGGTCAATATGTTCTTCTACAAACTTATAGGTGTTTTTTACAATCTTAGTAATATTTTCTTCTGATGCCCAGATTAAGAAATCTTCAGCAAGTCTGGGGTTCTTCTTACCTGTTCGGCCCATAATAACCAGTCTGTAGTACTTTTCACGGCTTCTAGTCCACGCATCTGTTGGGCAAGCCAAAACACATTCTCCGCACCCAATGCACTTATCTGCGTTACGCTCTATTTTATAATTGACTTCCGTCAGAACATCGACTGCTTTTCTTTTACAAGCTTTAACACAAGCGCCACAGGCCACACACCTATCTTTATCATATTGGGGCTCTGTCATGCCTAATACACCAAAGTCCTGAGTTCTTGCTTTAATACAGTCATTAGGGCATCCTGTGAAGGCGACCTTAAAGTGAAGATCATTGGGAAATATCTCCTTCTCCATTCTCTGAGCTGCCTCAGCTGTGTTGTAGTTGGCATAGGGACAAACGTTGTTTCCAATACAAGCTGAGACATTTCTTGTTCCTGCTGCTGTATAGCCACTACCTGGAATATCTTGATTGATCTCAAGTCCTTCTATAATAGGTTGAAGTAAAGCATTAACCTTATCCATATCTTCGTACTTAATCCCTGGGATTTCAAACCCTTGGCGGCTAGTAATATGCAGCAAGCCATTCCCATATTTTTCAGCAATCTCTTGAAGCTTGACTAAGTATTCAGCCTTAAGATATCCGCCCGGAACCCTAACCCTAGATGCTGTAAGGCCACGTTTATTGGTTACTCTAAAAGCATTCTTTTTTAGTCTCTTTGTGTTAACATCCATTTTACCCCTCCTCTTAGTCTCTTAAATGTTTGCCTTTTGTGTAGTTAAAAACAGGTCCTTCTAAACAAATATAGACATCATCTATTTTACAGTGCCCACACTTTCCAATGCCACAACACATTTTTCGCTCCTGAGAGATCCAGATATTTTCTTCCTTCATGCCTATCTCAAGTAAATCATGGACACTACAATCCATCATAATTTGTGGCCCAACGACAATGGCCACTGTTTCATCAATATTATTAATAACAACATCTGGAATATGAGCTGTTACGAGGCCTACTTTACATGTTTTGTCAGCATCCTTATCAACGGTTATAACAACCTTCATATTTTTTTCCCACTCTTTTATATCTGGTCTAAATAGGATGTCCCCAACAGACTTAAAGCCTGCTATTAGGGTACAACTCTTTGCCTCTTCAGGATTATCTGAGAAGTAATCCACAACCCCTTTAACAGGTGAGAGGCCTGTTCCGCCGGCTATAATAATGATTTCTTTTCCCTTGTAATCTTCTAGATCAAATCCATTGCCATAAGGTCCACGTAAAAACAGCTTGTCTCCTATATAGTTTTCAAAAATCTCATTGGTTACTTTACCAACTTTCCTGATGGTAAGATCAACGCTTCCCCTATGGATACCACTAACAGATATAGGCGCCTCACCAAACTTTGGCAGGGATACCTGGAAGAATTGTCCTGGTTTTATTTCTCCGTCATAGGCCATTTTGAATGTATATTCAATCTCAGTATGTTTAATCACATCTTTAATTTCTGATGCAAATGGTATATATTCGTTATGAGCCATTTACTCCACCTCTTTCATAGCATCTTCTAGTTTATTAATACAATTAGAAAAGGAAATGTATTCTGGGCATATATCATCACATCTGCCACAGCCTGTGCACATATGGTCTCCAAATCTTTTATTATAGTCATATACTTTATGCAAGGTTTTAAATCTCATGCGATCACCGTTGGTTTTCCTATAGCTATGTCCCCCGGCCATTTCTGTATAGCCGTCAACATGGCATGAAGCCCAGACTCTACGCCTTTCCCCTGCTTTACCATTATCCGTATAAAAAATATCTTGCATGCTAAAACAAGTGCAAGTTGGGCATACAAAAGTACATCTGCCACATGCAATACATCTCTCATCGTACTCTTTCCACATAGATGCATCCATTACATCTAAGGACAGGTTATCTGGAATATTAACTTTAATATCATTTTCCAGAACATAATCAGGCATAACTTCTATAGCTTCCGTTTCACCTTTTGTCAATATCTTTTCTAGTTCACGACATTTATTATCAACATAAACCATGTCCCCTTCTAGTTTTATGTAACTATCATAGCTGTCTATTTTATTGGTTCCCACGCTCACACAAAAACAGTTTTCAAAAGAGTTTTCACAGCCCATTAAAATAAATTTGGTGTTGTCCCTTAGGCGTTTATAATAATAATCCTCTTGTCCGTTATTAAGATAAATTTCATCTAAACGTCTTAAAGAGTGGAGATCACAGCTTCTAAGAAAAATAATAGCCCCTCTGTCTGGCTTGTCAGCTTCTTTTACCTGGTCTTCTGTAAAATAGAAAAGTGTTTCTGATATAGGTGTTAGGGCTTCTTTAAAAGAGTAATGTGATTTTTGGTCAAATACAATGTCCTCAATTTTTTCCACTTCGCCGTACCTTATCCTATCTGCATCTGAAAACCTTGCTTCACCTTCAAAAAGCTTTGGTGCATAAATCATATAGTCTTTGGAAAGTTCCTTTAAGGCTATATTCATATCTTCTATGCTTATTTTAAATCCCATGTTATCACTGCTCCTTTACTTTTTTTGAAATGATATAATATGGCACTGCCATAAA
>CAZLPH010000070.1:0-11484 GCA_964561345.1 uncultured Candidatus Epulonipiscium sp. | reverse complement strand
GGGAACGGGTAAGACAATGGTGGCAGCTTTTGATTATCAAAATCAGATTAAAACTGGGGATAAGAAGTTGTTGTTTTTAGCCCATAGGAAAGAAATATTAGACCAAAGCTTATATACTTTTAGAAATGTCTTAAAGGATCAAAACTTTGGGGAGCTTTGGGTTGGGGTTAATACGCCTACGGATAATACTCATATATTTGCTTCTGTTCAGACCTTGAATTCTAATGAAAATTACAAGCGTTTTAGTAAGGATTATTTTGATTATATTGTAATTGATGAGTCTCACCATGCCTCGGCCTCTTCCTATCTTGGGATTATTGATTATTTTAAACCTGAGATTTTACTTGGTTTAACGGCAACGCCAGAGCGGATGGACGGGGAAAACATTCTAGATTATTTTAATAACCGGATTGCTTCTGAAATAAGGCTCGTGGATGCGGTTAACCGAAAACTCCTAAGTCCTTTTCATTATTTTGGTGTTACGGACTCGGAGGATTTAAGCCATTTAAAATGGTCCCGTGGGGGTTATGAGATTAGTGAACTGGAGAATGTTTATACAAAGTCTAAGCAGCGGGTTCAGGTTGTTTTAGATGCTATGGACAAATACCTAACAGATATGGAGACTTTTAAGGCTGTTGGTTTTTGTGTCAGTATCAAACATGCTGACTTTATGGCCAATGCCTTTAATACGGCGGGTATTCCAGCTGTGGCCCTTCATTCTGAGTCAAGTGTAGAGGCAAGAAACCAGGCAAAGGCTCAGCTTCAAAAAGGCCAGATTAATTGCATTTTTACGGTAGATTTATTTAATGAGGGTGTGGATATTCCAGACATCGATACGGTGTTATTTTTGCGCCCAACACAATCACTCACGATTTTTATTCAGCAGTTAGGTAGGGGGCTTAGGTTGTCGGAAAATAAGGAAGCCCTCACGGTCCTAGATTTTGTGGGACAAGCTCATGCCAATTATGACTTTTCTTTTAAGCTAAGAGCTTTAATAGGTAAAACAAGACGTGGTATAAAAGATGAAATTAATGATGATTTTCCTAATATGCCGGCTGGCTGCCATATTAAACTTGAGAAGATTGCTAAAGAACATATTTTAAGTAATATACAGTCAGCTATTTTTAACGTGAGAGACCTAAGAAAAATGATGAAAAACTTCCTTCATAACTTTACAAATGAGCTTAATCTTAGAAATTTCCTAGATAACTATGGCATTGAAAAAGACCGATTTTATTCAGGCTATTCATTTTACAAGCTGTTAGTGGAAACAGGATACAAAAAGAACTATGAAGTGAAGCATCAAAAGGAGCTTAAACAGTCACTGAGGCGTTTTTCTAGTATAGATTCTAAGCGCTTACTTATTTTTGCAGAGGAATTGCTAAGAGAAGATAAGGATGTGGCTTTATTTAGTCTTCAGGAAAATCGTATGTTTGGAATGATTCATTATACGCTTTGGGGTAATGTGCCAGCAATCAGTTATAAGGCGTCTCTTGAGGCTTTAAAGCGGGATAATCCTGATATTGTAAGGGAATTATTAGAGATTATTGGATATAACAAAAGCAAGCTAAAGACACTTGAGATTGCCTATGAGGACGAAGACATACCAATGGACATTTATGCATCTTATAGTGTGCAACAGATTATGGTGGCCTTTGGGAAAACTAGGGAAGACTATGTCTATCCTATGCGTGAGGGTGTCGTTTATATAGAAGAAGAGCAGTCAGATCTATTTTTTATTACCATAAATAAGAACGAAGAGGATTATTTACCATCTACCATGTATAATGATTATGCCAAAAATAGTGAGCTATTTAACTGGGAATCTCAAAGTACCACAGGGGTTAATACGCCTACGGGCCAGCGCTATATTAATGACCGCCGACCAGAGCATAAGGTCCTCCTATTTGCTAGGGAATGGAAGCAGGAATACAATCATGCTATGCCTTATATCTTCCTGGGGAATGCCAAGTATGTTTCACATAAGGGGAGCAGGCCCATACAGATTGTATGGGGGATGGACCATAAGATACCCGAGCGGATTATTAGAAGATCTAGTTTGCGGGTAGTGAACTAGGATTTAAATATAACAGTAGTATAGGAGAGATTATGAAACATTATATGGTTACAGCAGCAATTATTATGAATAACAATCAAATATTATGTATGCAACGCGGTGAAGGAAAATATGATTATATAGCTAATAAGTTCGAATTTCCTGGTGGCAAAGTAGAGGTGGGTGAGACTTATGAAGAAAGTCTTGCCAGAGAACTAACAGAAGAGATGGACCTTAAAGTTGATATAAAGCCAGAGGATTATTTTATGACCGTAGACCATAGCTATCCGGATTTTAATATTACTTTAAGAAGTTATATTTGCCATGTAGATAGCAGAGAATTTAATATGAAAGAGCATAAAAGTTTTAAATGGCTAGATATAAAAGATTTGAAGACAGTAGAGTGGCCAGCAGCAGATTACCCAATTGTTGATAAGTTGCAGAAAACCGTGAAGTAGAGGGGATAAGGAATTATAAGAGAAATGCAAATGAAGGTGGAGTAGGAACTGATTTCCAGGTGATGGAAGTCAGTTTTTTGTTAGATATAGAGTGATAACATATGGGTGAATATTTTGATTTATGTTATAATAGGGGTAACTTGATATATTAGAGAGAGCTATAGGAAGGAGTGGGGAAATGGAAGAAGCTAAAATTATCATTGAGACAACCATGTCACAAGAAGATTATAGAAAATTTTTATACATTGCGACCTTTAGAAGGAATAAACTTATTATTCCACTCATGGTGTTTATGGCTTTAATAGGGGCTGTGGTGGTGAGCATTGAGGGGAGCCAGATTAATGTTACAAAGCTTGTGATCAGCTGGGTATTTTTGTTTATATTAGCCATGGGGACTATTTTATTTAAGGTCGAGAAGAAAAATAAGCAGCGGGTAAAAACAGATAAAACAGGTACATTTGATAGTATTAATACCTTGAAATTTTATGATGAGAAAGTGGTTATGGAGAATGGCCAGCTTAAATCAACAGGTGAGCTAAGATATGATCAGTTTTTTTCGGTCATGGAAAGCAAAGAATACTTTGTTTTTTATTTGACTATGAACCAAGCGTCTTTAATAAGAAAGAAAGATGTAGGAGACCTTGACGGGTTTAGGCAGTTTATCATTCCCAAATTTGAAACTAGCTACAAAAGAATTTAGAAGGTAATGGGACTTGTTATTCTGTTGCGGGTGCCTTTATTTTAAATGACCTGATAAATGGGAAAGCAAATATTTATGAGGAAATTTTAAGACCAGATAGACCGTAGAGCTGGAAATTATTATGGTATAAGTGCCTTATAGAGACTGTAAGCATGACCTTAAAGCCCTATATTAATGCTATACTAGAGCTAATAATAACGTGTAAAGGGGTGGGCAGATGGATTACAACAAGTTAACCAAAGATGAACTACTAAAAAAGATTCACGAGCTAGAAGTCATTAATAGAGAACTAATCCAGGAAAAAGAGCAAGGAGAAGGCCATAGTTTTTGGTGGGCTGGAAACTTAGGCCAATGGTACTGGAATGTAAAGACCAACCAGGTTACCTTTGGCTCATTGACCATAAATAATTTAGGCTATAGCAAACAAGAGGTGCCTGCAACAGATATTCCTGATTTTTTTACAGATAGACTACATCCAGAAGACTATGACCGGGCTATAGTGAGTATGAGAGATCACTTGGCGGGTAAAACTGATTTATACGAGCTAGAGTATAGAATTCGTGCTAAGAATGGGTCTTATAAGTGGTGCTATGACAGGGGAAAGGTTACTCAATATGATGACCAAGGTAAGCCTCTTCTAGTAGCAGGAATTATCTTTGACATTAATGATAAAAAAGAAAAAGAATTACGTATTAAAGCCTGCAATAAGAAATTGCGAGAGCAAGTTATGACAGATGAACTAACAGGCCTCAAAAACCGCAGAAGTGTTATGGCATATTTAGAAGCAGAGATTGCTAAAAACAAGACAACGCCTCTATCAATTGTTATTTTTGACATTGATGATTTCTCACGGGTTAATGATAGCAAAGGACATCTTGTAGGGGATAAGGTCTTGGTTCAGGTTGGTGAAATTATGATGGATTTGGTTCGCAAAACAGACAGGGTTAGCCGATACGGCGGGGAGGAGTTTCTCCTTGTGTACCCAAATTCACCTTTAAAAGATGCAGTTGCTAGTTCCGAGCGTATCAGAAAAATGATTGAAGAACATATTTTTGAAGAAGGATGCCGGATTACAATTAGTGGCGGTGGCTATGAGTACCAAGGAGAAGCCATTGAGGAATTCATAGACAAAGCCGATCAAAATCTTTATCGTGCAAAAACTCAGGGCAAGAACCAAATAAGTACCTGCTCTAGGACAGTCTAGTGACGTGAAAGGAAGATAATATGTGTACAACAATTGGGTTTTCATATAATGAGGGAATCGTTTTTGGACGAACCCTAGAACTTGGCGTTAAGCTAGAGAATAAAATACTTTATGTGCCAAAAGAAACAAAGGATTTTATTCATGCAGTGGGTGAGAATTTTGACTCAAAATATAGTGTGCTAGGTAGTGGTTTTTTTACAATTCCATCTTTTGGTGATGGGATTAATGAAATGGGGCTTATGGGCTCTAGTAACTTTTTTCCGGCCTATGGGTCTTTTGCAAAAGAGCCTATTTTGGGTAAAATCAATATGACAACGGCTAATTCTTTTGATTATTTCCTTAGTCAGTGCAAAGATATTGATGAGGTAAAAGAGGAAGCGGCTAAGATTATCCTGGTTGAGCACGGAGAAAAAGAGGAAGATGTCTCCAATAGTATGCACTTTTTCTTTATGGACGCTAAAGGCAATAAACTTGTATTAGAACCAAAAGATGGTGTGTTTATTCAGCACGACAACCCCTATGGTGTTTTAAGTAATGCGCCAGATTTTGGCTGGCATGCTACTAATATAAAAAACTACGTTCATTTGGGAGCGGATAATATAGAAGAAGTAGATTTTAACGGAACGATGATTTCGAAGTTTGGTGAAGGAACAGGTATGCTAGGCTTGCCAGGGGATTTTACACCGCCGTCAAGGTTTGTACGAGCAGCTTATTTTGTATCTAATACACCTAAAGATCTAGGACGTTCTGCAGGGATTTTACAAGCTTTTAGGATTTTATCACAATTTGATATTCCAGTAGGTGCTATATATGATCCTAAGGAAGGCCACACGGATGAGGCTTTATATACATCTGTTATGGATACAAACAAAAAGGCGTATTTTATTAAATGCCACGAGAATATAAACATTCAGTCATTCTATATAGATGATTTTAAAAACGAAACCTACATTAAGTTTATAGATCTTAAAAAAGACATGGACTTATAAGGGACGCTTATGGCTGATAAACACGTTAAAGTATTCAATATAATTGCGCCCATATACGCTAAATTTTATGATTTTCAAGTCAGTTTTTATAGGGAAACCATACTTAGGGCTAAAAAGGAACTGGATATAACACGCTACAAAACAATTCTAGATATAGGCTGTGGAACAGGTGCTTTATGCTAGAAATTTAAAAATAGAAGGGGGGGTTATATGACAGGGAAAATAAAAATTGTGGCTGCACTGATATTGTTCGCTCTTATGATTAGTATAACAAATATTATTTATCAACCGACAGGTCAGGTAATGAGCCAATGGGAGTTAAAGGAAGTAGGAAGTAATGAACTGGCTAGAGAAATAACCATGCCTTATACCCAGGATATTTCAGAACCTGGTATATATGAGTTTAGTACGGTGGTTACACCAGATAATATGAAATCAGATATTATTAATATAAGAAGAATAAATACTTATGCCTTTGAAGTTGTTTTTAATGGTCATATAATCTATTCTCAAGGTAATATGGATGTTCCCACAGGGAATTTGTGGAATCGTTCGTTTTTAATTAAGATTCCACCAGGTCTCATGGAGGCACACAATAGGATTGTTATACGAACTTATGGCCTTCATGACATAGGCTTTATTATGCCACCGACACTGGGTTTGGGAGCTGATGCTTACCAAAAAGTAGACCTTCAAAACTTTATTAGTGGTGGGATGAGCCATATGATGGGTGGGGCTAATCTTTTTACAGGTATATTACTAATTGCCATTGGAATAAATCAAAGAAAGAAGATGAAGCACTACATTTCCTTAGGTATTTCCTTTGTCATGATTTTTATTTATAGTTTTGAATATATTTATAGGGAGTATACAGCTTCTGTCAGTAGTTACCTGTGGGTTAGAAAGATTCTTATGCTTTCTGCTATCCTAGCTATCGGCTTTCTAGCAAGAGGTTTATATGGTTTTATCTATAGCCGTGAAATTAACAAAAGATTATCTTATGGTTTTTGCTTATCTCTAATAGGGATGGTTATTATGCCAACGTATCATATGCTACACAGGGCAATGGCTTATTATAACATGTTAAGTATTCTTATTTTATTTGTTATTATCATTGGGGTTTTTAAAAGTGGTAAAACAAGCTTGTATTTTAGTGTTAGCTTTCTGATGAGCACAACCCTTCATACCTTCATAATATATGTGTTTGGTATTTATAAATTGACTTATTGGAATTATGGCGTAAGTGTTTTGTTTATAGGTATTACATATAACCTAGTGGTTGAGTTTGATCTTTTACACACTCAAAATAAGGAATTAGACTTTAGAGCTTCAATTGATGCTCTGACAGGAGCCTATAATAGAAATTTTTTGGAGAGTGTTACTAAGGACTATAGTATTCTTATCTTCCTAGATGTTGATAAATTCAAACAATATAATGATACACTTGGCCATCACCAAGGAGATCTGCTTCTCCAAGGACTTGTGGAAAGTATTAACAATACCATTAAAGACAATGGTATTGTCATTCGTTACGGAGGAGATGAATTTGTTATATTTTTAAAGAATATGACAACAGCTATGGCTAAGGCAAAAATTAAAGATGTTCAAGACTTTATGAAAGAAACATACAGTAACATAGATATATCCTATGGTATTAATCCTATTACAGATGATATCAATAAGGTTTTGCAAGCAACAGATAAAAAGATGTATGATATGAAAGAAAGTAAATGTTAACGTTGAAAGATAGAAAGGAAAGATAAGTGAAAGTGCTAGGCATTGTAGGCAGTAAAAGAAAAAAGGGTAATACAGCTCATTTGGTGCAAAAGGCATTAGATGAAATAAAGTCTGATACCATTGAGACAGAATTAATATTTCTAGGGGATTACAATATTGGTGGGTGTACCGGATGTGAGGGGTGCAAAGATACCTACAAATGTGTTATCCAAGATGATATGCAAAAACTATATCCACTTATTATGGAAGCGGATGGTATTATTATGGGGTCGCCTACCTATTTTTATAACATGACCTCAGATATGAAAGCTTTTATTGATCGTTTATATTGCTATCAAATTTTTGCAGATAATGACCGGTCTGTCTGGTCTAGCGTTAACGAAATATTAGGGGGAAAATACGCTGTTGTTATAGCGATTTGTGAGCAAAATGATATAAAAGATATGGGCTTTGCGGCGGAAGCTATGAGTATGCCTCTTGAGGCTTTAGGCTATAGGGTCCTAGAAACCGTTAAGGTTCTGCATTTATACAAAAAAACAGATGCATCTGGGCATGAACCGGCCATAAATCAAGCCAAAAAAGCAGGATATAAACTTAAGGCTACTCTAAATCTAAAGGCAGCCAACTAAAGAATAATGATTGTTATCAAAGAGGTATTGACAATTCCATGAATTAGATTTATAGTTGTGGCAATAGATTACAATATATGACAAACAACTCGTATAATTCCAATGGAGGTGTAATATGCTAAAATTTAAAAGTATAAGGTCCGCATTATTAAGTATTGTCTTGTCCCTTGCTGTTCTGGGGATGCTTTCGATTTCACTACTTGGGTATTTTTACTCAAAGTCTATTATTAATGATGAAATTAGTGAGAAGATGAAGTATCAAGCAGCCTATATTACGGAAGGAATTGATAAAAGACTTTTAAAGCATGATCAATTAGCGATTACACTGGCTAAAGCAGTAGAATCATTTATTGCTAGCGAAGATGAAGATACCTATAAATCTGCCATTGAAAAAGTATTGGAAACCAATGAGGATACATATGGTTCAGGTATATGGTTTGAACCCTACGGGCTTAACAAGGGAACAAAGAATTTTGGACCCTATGCCTACAAGGAAGATGGAAAGACCTTTATAACCATGGATTATAGTAAAGACGGCTATGATTATCATAGTGATGACTGGTACATAAATGCTAAGAACAATAAGGAGTCTTCCTCATGGAGTGACCCTTATTACGATGAAACGTCAGATATTACAATGATTACAACATCCTTTCCATTTATGAATAAGAGTAATCAGTTTGCAGGGGTTATTTCAGCAGATATAAACCTAAGTAGTATCCAGGAACTGATGAATTCAACCCATGTTGGTGAAACAGGGCATGCTTTTTTACTTAATAGTGATGGAACCTACCTTGCAGATCAAGATGAGACAAAAGTAATGCAAGTAAATATTTTAGAAGACCCTAACACAAGTCTTGCAAAAGTTGGGGCTGAAATCATAGAAAGTAAGGAAGGGCATGCCATCTACCAAGAAGCAGGGGGTAAACACCAAGTTTACTATTCTGCTATACCAAAAACTGACTGGATTATAGGGCTTACAATATCTGAAAAAGAACTATATTCATCCTTAAACGCCCTGCTACTTAATACAGCGATTACCCTTATTGTTAGTTTGATAATTGTAAGTATGGGAATTGTACTGTATACAAATGGTTTAAGCCGTAACATGAGAGAGTTAAAAGGTGTTGCAGAGTCCCTTGCAGAGGGGGATTTTACAGTAATATCAAATGTTAATAAAAAGGATGAGATAGGAACCTTATCTCAAGCCTTTAATAGTATGATTGGAAACATAAAAGGGCTATTAACTGATGTAACAGCCGTCAGTAATGAAGTGGCAGATTCTGCAACAACTTTAGCTGCCACATCAGAAGAGGTATCAGCATCATCAGATGAAGTTGCTAGGGCAGTTGAAGAAATAGCCAAAGGATCTGAAGAGCAAGCAAGGGATGCAGAGAGTAGTGTAACCCTTGCCATGGCCTTAGACCAAAAGCTTGCCCGCTTAAAAGGGAATAGTAATACCATGTATGATAGCGCTAAGATTGCAAACGAGGCTAATAAGTCTGGGGTTGTTGCAGTTGAGGACCTAATAGGTAAAACAGATTTAAACAATGAATCTGTGGGGCGGGCTGAAAAAGCTGTAGAGGCATTAAATGTCAAATCAAGTAATATTGGTGCCATCTTAGAGACCATAACATCCATTGCAGACCAAACCAACTTACTTGCCTTAAATGCCTCCATTGAAGCCGCTAGGGCTGGGGAAGCTGGTAGAGGATTTGCTGTTGTTGCAGATGAAATCAGAAAATTAGCAGAAGGATCTGGGGATGCAACCAGTAAAATAAGAACCATAGTAGAAGAACTTCAAGCTGAGAGCAACAACACAGTTGAAATTATGAATGAAGTCAAAGTAGTGATTGGGGAACAAACCCATGCGGTGTCTGATGTTAATGCGATTTTCAACACAATCAATGAGTCTATTACAATCATTACAAACCAAATAAGTGATGTAAATAGTGCCATTGACGATATTAGTAATGACAAGGACCAAATTGTTCATGCCACAGAAAATATTGCAGCGGTTTCAGAAGAAGCGGCAGCAGCATCTGAGGAAGTTACGGCTTCTATGGAGCAACAAACAATAGGTGTCGAGGAAGTGGCTAGAAACGCAGAAAGACTAAGCGAGTTTTCCATGAATTTAAATGCTCAAATTAATAAGTTTAAAATATAAAGTATCTTAAAAGATTAATTAAATGATAAAAGAAGGGGCTAGATTTTCTAGTCCCTTCTTTCATTTTGATTTATCTTATTTCCCCGTGGGTTTCCTTGCCTATGATTTCTGAGATTTTGTTAGCCTCATCTAAGATTAAGACCCTTGGCACTAAATCCAAGGCCTCATCTTTATCCATTAGGCCGTAGGCCATAATGATAATAATATCCCCAGGCTGAGCAAGGCGGGCAGCGGCGCCATTAAGACAAATAACCCCACTGCCTTTCTCACCTTTAATTGTATAGGTTTCAAGTCTAGCCCCATTATTATTATTTACAATATGAACCATTTCGCCAGGTAGAATTCCTGATTTTTCAAGCAAATCACTGTCAACGGTGATGCTGCCGATATAATTTAAATTAGCTTCTGTTACAGTGGCCCTATGTATCTTTGACCTCATCATTGTTAAGAGCATTATGATCCTCCCAAAATTATATTATCAAGTAGCCTGGTTTTTCCGAAATTGACGGCCAAGGCCACTAAAGTTTCTTTGTTTATTAAGTCGATGTCTTCAAGCGTTTCAAAATCAACAATTTCTATATAATCTATCCTTGCCAAGGGCATGGAATTTATTGTGTTTCTGATAAAGGCTTTAAGTTCCAAGGCACTACTATGTCTCCTATTATAGAGGTCCCTGGCATCCCTTAAAGCGCGGGATAAGATTAAGGCTTCTTGCCTTTCCTGGTCTGTTAAATAGACATTCCTAGAACTAAGGGCTAAGCCGTTTTCATCTCGTACAATAGGACAAGCTACAATATTGACATCAAAATTCAAATCTAAGACTAGCCTTTTAATCACACTTAACTGCTGGGCATCTTTCATACCAAAATAAGCATTAGTAGCAGCGACAATATTAAATAATTTAGCCACCACAGTGGTGACGCCTCTAAAGTGAATAGGGCGAGAGTGACCACAGAGTTTTGTTGTCATGATACCTTCAGTATTAACATAGCTAGCATAATGATCACCGTACATTTCCTTAACGGATGGGGCAAATATATAGTCTGCCCCATGAGCGTAAGCAGCCACGGCGTCGTTTTCTAAATCCCTAGGATAATCCTGGAAGTCTTCATTAGGGCCAAACTGAGTCGGATTGACAAAAATACTAAGGACCACAATATCATTTTCCTCTCTGGCTCTTTTGATTAGAGAAATATGGCCCTTATGAAGATATCCCATAGTAGGAACCAGACCGATTGTGCTAGTAGGGCTTTTTGATTTTAATTCTTTTCTTAAGGCTTGGATTGATTCTATTATCATAAGGTTCACTCCTAGTATAATTTAGCAAGTATGTCTTCTTCTATAGAAAAACAATGTTCTGTTGAAGGGAAAGAGCCATCTTTAACCGCCTGTATATAAGCGCTTACGCCCTTACTGATTTCCGCCTTAAGATTGGCATATTGTTTGATAAACTTAGGGGTAAAATCATCATAGATACCAAGCATGTCGTTGGTGACTAGGACTTGGCCATCACAGCTATTTCCGGCACCTATACCAATGGTTGG
>CAZLPH010000069.1:7906-11498 GCA_964561345.1 uncultured Candidatus Epulonipiscium sp. | reverse complement strand
GTTTTAACGATATAAGCTAGACGCGGAAGTAGAGAGATACAACTGAAGAGCCCAGCGCGGGAAATCCGCATGCTGGGATCTGAGCCAGGGGCGGTGAGTGACCATCGGCTCTATGGTGACGGCAACATCAATAGATATAAATAGTCGTTATGAAAACCCCATAAAACCCAAAAAAATGACCAACCATATAAAGTTGAAACATTGATTTAGGTTAAATACATCCTAAAAAAGCGTATAATATAGTTAAATGTAGTAGACGAAAATTTAAAAGGAGATGGTTTAATGAAAATCAATATAAATAATTTAGTATCTATTTCCGAGGCCAACCAAAATTTTTCTAAAGTAGCTAGACTAGTAGATGAAAATGGAGCTGCAGTAATTTTAAAAAATAATGTGCCACGTTATGTATTGGTTGAATATAGCCAATTACAAGAAGAAACAGCGGGGGACGAAGAAGTAGATCAAATAGCTCAAAGAGTTTTATCTAAACACCTTAAAGCTTTTGAGGAAATGGGAAGATGAAGAGGTTAACAGAAGCACAGGTAATACAAATGCACCATCTCCTGATAAAAGAGACAGGTGGTAGTGCTGGGGTTAGGCATAGTGGGTTATTAGACTCAGCTTTAAATTTTCCAATGTAAATAATCATCTGTTTATTGATGAAAATAAAAGAATAGGAGACTTGTAATGAAGAAAGAAAGTCGCATATTGTATTATTTTTTTGTAGTCGTCTACTTTTTTATCTGCGCAAAAGGTATTAATTTTATTTTCAGGAACACACTAAGTCAACTTACAGATTTAATGGCATTAATTAGTTACTTTATAGCACTGATTATAAGCTTGATACTAGCAGATTTTACGATTAAAAAAATATAAGACAATTAAATCCAAATAATATTAGGAAGCAAGTGAAGTGAAAAATATTTTTTAAGACAGGTTTATCAAAGTGGCTGCTGGGATAATATTTGGATCATTGGCTTATCCTTTGTTCATAGAAGTTGTTTTAAAAAGAATTAAATTGACTCTTAAAATAGTCCAACCTTGATTTTAGGCGTAAATCTTGGTATTATGGGTAACTATAACATAAAAATATAATACGATATAAGTAGGAGAATTTTAAATTATGAAAAAGAAAAGATTAGCACTGTTAGGGTATGGGTATTTAAATCAAATCGTTGGTAATGCAGTCAAAAATGGCCTGCTACCAGAATATGAACTAGTAGGTGTTTTAGGAAGAAACGCAGATAGGACCAGGTATTGTGCAGACCATTATAACTGCTCACCATGTACAAGTATAGAAGAGCTTATGGCCCTAGAACCAGACTTTGTAGCAGAGGCAGCTTCAGCTGAAGCTGTTGTGAATTACGCTGAAGCAATACTAAAGGGTGGGGCTAACCTCATTGTGCTTTCTACTGGGGCATTTGCGGATGCTCAGCTATACGAGAGAGCAATCCAAACAGCAATTGAAAATAATACAAAGATATACCTTGCAGGTGGCGCAACAGGTGGGTTTAGTCTTCTTCAGACGGCTTCACTTATGAGTCAAACACCTATTGATGTAACAATAACATCTAAGAAGTCACCGGGATTCATATCTCGTACACCCTTTTATAAAGATGGCTTGATGAATATTACAGAGCCAGAGAGAGTATTTACAGGAACAGCTAAGACTATTATGGATACCTTCCCATATGTATTTAATGTGATACTTGCCACATCATTTGCAAGTGCAGGCCCTGAAGATACCAAGTTCAATATAGATGCAACACCTAACTTTGCAGGGGACGATTATAAAATTGAAGTTAAAGGTGATCAAGTACAGTTAGATTTAAATATCTTGTCCCAAGATTATAGTATTGCTGGTTGGAGTGTCGTTGCCATGCTTAAAAATGCTGTATCACCAATTGTATTTTAATAAGATTACATGCAGCAATAGCTATTAAAGTAAGTGGTCCACGTTTGCTAGAATAATTTATTTAAAAGGTAGGTAGAAATACTTATACAGTAGTGGAAAACTCTCTAGGATGAATTAACATCATCTTAGAGAGTTTTTTTGTGGTTATTTTATGAGTAGTAACAGTGTATTAGAGATTTAGCTATAATAAATTAGTGTATTATGCTAAATAATCGTAAAATACTATTGAATAGTTTGGAGATATGGTTTATAATCATGATTAGGTTTAGGTTTATATATAACATTTAGTACAATCTAAAGGGGGAATATGGATAATGAGAAAAGTGATTTCCAAAAAAGTAATACCGGGTTTGTTAGCAGTACTGTTGTTAGTTTCTAGTGTAAGTTATGCAAAGGAGCCTAGTAAGAATGATGTTGATGGACATTGGGCCGAAGAACAAATGACACAATGGATACAAAAAGGTCTATACGGGGGGTATGGAAACGGTATTTATAAGCCTAATCAGAGTATTAAGAAGGCGGAGTTTTTTACACTTGTAAATAGGGTTTTTGGATTTTCAGAAAAAGGAGACGCTTCTTTTGCTGATGTTAGGGAAGAACAATGGTTTTATGAAGATATTTGTAAAGCGGTAGCAGCTGACTATATAAAAGGGTCACCAGATGGCATGCTTCATCCCAATACAGCAATAACGAGGCAAGAGGTAGCTGTAATTTTATATCGTATATTTGATCTTGAAAAATACAAGACGAACAGCCCATATAAATTCACAGATAGAGATCAAGTAGCACCATGGGGCAAAGAGGCAATTATAACTTTAGAAAGTCTAGGGTATATAAATGGATATAAGGATAATACTTTTAGGCCTGGAGACGGTATTACCCGGGCAGAAGTAATTGCTATGATTAGCAATATATCAGGTGAGATAATTAATAAGCAAGGTATTTATAGTAAAAAAGATGCCAAGAGTCTACTAATCAATATTAATGATGTTGTCCTAGAAGACACAGAGATATTAGAAGATTTATATCTTACAGAAGGAATTGGAGAAGGAGATCTATCTTTCCAAAATATTAATGTAGGTGGTAAGGTACTTGTTAAAGGAGGGGGAGAAGAAAGTATTACAGTGAATAATTCATCTATTAATGAGATGGAAGTGAATAAGAAGAATGGAAAGGTAAGAGTTTATAGTACAGGTACCACAGTAATAAAAAATACCAGTGTCGCATCAGGGGCGATTTTAGAAAGCGATGCATTACTAGGCAAAGGTTTTCAAAATGTTGTTTTACTAGATGAGATTCCTTCTACTGAAACTGTAGAGCTTAGAGGAAATTATGAGAATATAAGCAGTAGCTTTAATGGAAGCTTAAAATTATCAAAAGGAACCATAAACAACATTGAAATTAATGGTATGACAAAGATTCAATTGGATGCTGGAACAAGCATTAAGAAAATTTCAATGAACATAGACGAAGAAATCATTGTTACGGGACCAGGTAAAGTTGAAAAGATTGTACTAAGTAATAAAGAAGAAAAAGAAAAGTCGAATGCTTCAACGTCTACGCCGGGTGGGGGTAGTGATAAGGAGATAGATGAAGATAAAGAAGTAGATCAGGAAGAAGAAATAGATAAAGATAAAGAAGAGGATAAAGAAGAAGAAGTAGACAAAGATAAAGAAG
>CAZLPH010000069.1:0-7806 GCA_964561345.1 uncultured Candidatus Epulonipiscium sp. | reverse complement strand
AGTCGATGAGCCAACGAATGATGGCTTTTATCCTTTAGCACCTGCTGAGAAAAAGATTCCTAAGATAGATGAATCAATCGTAACAGATCCAAGTAAATGGGCAACTAGTAATACCCATGATGCTGAGATTATAAAAGTTGGAGAATGGTACTATACATTTTCAACGGATTATATGGTGGGTGGGGATCCAGCCAAAGATTTAGATGGTAATGTCCCGGTTAGAATATCTAAAGACTTAATTAACTGGGAATTTATAGGTCATGCCTTTGAGGATGTTCCAGCAGAAGCAAAGGCATGGACAGGTGCTAATGTGGTATGGGCGCCAGATGTAATAGAACTCAATGACGCGTATTATTTATACTACTGCGCATCAGATTTCGGAACAAGGACATCTTTTATAGGTGTGGCAACGAGTAAGTCTATTGAAGGCCCTTGGGAAGATCAAGGGGAAGTTTTTAAAACAAAAGCTGGAGATGACAATCAAGTAAATGCTATAGATCCTGCTATTATAAAAGATACAGATGGTAGGCTTTGGATGGCGTATGGTTCTTATTTTGGCGGCATGTTTATATCTGAATTAGATAGTAGGACAGGAAAGCTTAAGACACCTAGTGACCAAGGGACACTTATTGCAAAAAGGGATGGTAGCCCAACAAGTTCAGGAAAGGGTATTGAGGGACCTGCTATCATATATAACCCAGAAACAAACAAGTATTATTTAACCGTATCTTACGATTTTCTAGAAGATACCTATAATGTGAGAGTTGCAAGAGCTGATACAATAACGGGACCATACTTAGATTATAATGGGAATGATATGAGAGACGCCCAAGATGCGAATGGTGATATAGGGACAAAAATAATTGGATCATATAAGTTTATGGAGGACGACGGTTGGCTTGGGACAGCGCACAATGCTCTGTTAAAAGATGGGGATGACTATTTTTTAATTCATAATGGAAGAGCGGGTGCTAATAAATATTGGTCTCATCTTAATGTAAGAAAGATTCTATGGACAGATGATGGCTGGCCAGTTGTGTCCCCCCAGCGTTATGCAGGAGAAAAAGAGCAAAAGATTTCAGAGGAACACATAAAGGGGATATGGGAGACAATTGTATTAGATAGAACAGATAATACGCAATTAGCACCAACTACTGTAACATTACTTGACAATGGTGATATTAATGAGCCAAATAGTGATAGTTATTGGAGGCTTCAAGGTGATAATACATTAGAACTATATTGGCATGACCCAGATAATGCACCAGAAGGATACTGGATTGATACCTTAAAAGTAATGCCAGGCTGGGACTGGGAAACATGGAATCCAACACTGGTTTATACGGGAATAAACCAATTTGGAACGGCTATATGGGGAAAAAGACAAAAAGATATGTCAGATGAGGAAGCCGTATCAAGGGCAAAAGAGACCCTAAGCCTAGGCAATACCAATGCGGTTACAAGTCATTTAACATTACCTCTATATGGCATAGGGGGCACGACTATTGAGTGGACTTCTAATAATTTAGAGGTTGTAGATAGTAAGGGGAAAGTCTATCGCCCTGTTTATGGGGAAGGCGATACGAGTGTAACTTTAATAGCAATAATCTCAAGGGGTAAGCTATCACAAACAAAAGAATTTACCATAACCGTACCACAAATGGGGCCTGATACGGTTGTGAGATATTCATTTGATGAAGATAGCGGATTGAATATTATTGATTCATCAGCTAGTAAAAATAATGCCAAAGCAATTGGGGGTGTTACATGGACTGAGCAAGGTAAGTATGAAGGCGGTATTGAGCTAGATGGCAAAGATGCTTATCTTTTACTGCCCCCACAAGTCATGGATGTAGAAGATTTCACCTTATCGACTTGGATTTACTGGAACGGCGGGAGCAGCTGGCAAAGAATCTTTGACTTTGGGGATGGGATGACTAAGTTTATGTTTTTGACACCTAAGGGAGGAAGCGGGACACTTCAATTAGATGTGCATGAAGAAGGAACAGGGCATTCTCTTTTTGGAAAAATGGTGCTTGTACAAAAGCAGTGGAGTCATATTGCCATAACGGTTGAAGGACGGGTTGCAAAACTTTATCTTAACGGAGTATTGCAAGATACCAACAAGGATATGAGTATCGATTTACAAAGTTTGATGGGGACAGAAAACTATATTGGAAAAAGTCGTTTTGATGGAGACCCATATTTAAATGCAACAATTGATGATTTTAGAATATACAGACGTTCCCTTTCAGAAGAAGAGATTGCTAACATAATTTCTAATGATAGTGATATTTTGGTAGAGGCAGTTTCTATAGAAAAGGAACTTAACCTAAAGACTGGACAAAGTAAAACCTTAGTCCCAGTTATTACACCTATGGAGGCAACGAATAAAAAGGTGTCATGGACATCAAATAATGAGGGTGTTGTGACGGTTAGTAACACAGGTAGGCTTGACGCTATATCACCGGGGCAAGCGGTCGTAACGGTTACGACTGAAGATGGGGATAAAGTAGATCATTGCACAATAACCGTTATTGCAGCACAAACCCTAGAAGATTCTATCATAGCAAAATACGAATTTGAACAGTCAGCAGTAGATACTTCGCATAATAAAAATCATGGGACATCTCATGGCGATCTAGGATGGACGTCAGAGGGAAAAGAAGGTGGAGCATTAGTTTTAGATGGTAGTTCAGGGTATATTGAACTTCCTAGTGCGGTGACAAGCTCAGCAGCTATCACTGTTTCGACTTGGGTGTATTGGGAAGGTGGAAGTGATTGGTCTAGGGTTTTTGACTTTGGTGGTAGTGGAGGATTTATGTACTTGGTACCAGGTGGACCAAGTCAGAAAGTTTATTTCTCTATTTTCCAAGGGGGTGATCAAACCTTAACAGCATCTAGTGCCTTGCCCATAGGTGAATGGACCCATCTAGCAGTTACGATTGAGGCAGGAACTGGTAAGTTATATATCAATGGACATCTAGAAGCTACCAATGAAAATATGACATATCAGCCTATAGATCTAGAGTCAGATAGTAATTATATAGGTAAGAGTCGTTTTGAGGATCCCTTATTTAATGGTAAATTTGATGACTTTATCGTCTATAAGAGGGCTTTAACTCCTATAGAAATAGAATCTCTCGTAAAATAGTAATAATATCTAAAGCCAGATGTGATTAAATCACCCTGGCTTTAATTATATGTTATAATAAAATAACAATAGGGAGTAATTTACAATTCATACACATGAGATTACGGGGCAGAAACAGGTGAGGTCTTATCTACTATTAAAATGGGGGCAGAAGATGCAAGCTAAAAGTAGGTCGAATTTACGGATAGCATTAGGCAAAAGGTATTATATGGGGAAGAGATATTTTGAGTGGTGTTTTGGTGGGACTAAATTTGCGTTGAAAAGAGATTCTAAGTTAAAACCCTACACCGTATTCAAACATAAGACCCCTTTATTAAGGAAATTAAAGGACGTAGATATGTGGTTGCAGCATAACAAAATAACCAATATTAAGTTAGCCATTAAAAAATTAGATGGGCTTATTATTTATCCAGGAGAGACCTTTTCACTTTGGAAACTAGTCGGTAAAACAACTGCGCGAAAAGGATATGTTGAAGGAATGGTTCTTTCCCACGGAAAGTTTAAGCCAGGAATCGGGGGAGGTTTATGCCAATTATCAAACTTAATCTATTGGATGACCCTGCATACCCCCCTTAAAGTGACGGAAAGGCATCGTCACAGTTATGATGTTTTTCCCGATGTAAATAGAAAATTACCCTTTGGCAGTGGTGCAACGTGTTTCTACAATTACCTAGATTTAAGAATTTCAAATAATACTAGTCAACCTTATCAATTGCATTTATACTTAACCGATGAATATCTAGTTGGCGAGTGGAGAACAACGATAAAACACAAAGAACGGTATGAAGTTTATGAGAAAGAACATTGGATAAGCCATGAATATTGGGGTGGATACGCTAGGCATAATAAAATTTTTAGGAAAAAGTATGATCAAAGCTCAAATGTGATAGAAGACGAGTACATTACAGAAAATCATGCCGTTATGATGTATGAACCTTTGTTATCTAATACGACGAGTAAGGCCTGATAATTGAAAGCGAGGTTAACTGACATTGCTAGTGTGATAGATCTACTAGTATCAAAATTAAAAAGCCTTATACCATGAAATTATTTCATGGTATAAGGCTTTTTCTATGGCAAAAGCAAAAAAATGAAAATATAACACCATATTAACATTTCACATACTGAAAAAAAACTGATATTTCTATAAGATTGTACTATAGGCGTCCATAGACCATTGAAAGGAAGTTGCATATGAAGATAATAGATAGAATTAAGAGAAAAAAACCAAAGTGGAAAATTCAATTCAAGTTAAGACGCGCACCACAATTGACACTTAAGCTTCAGCTACTTATAGGCTATTTGGTTCCGATTGTGTGTTTGGTTATTTTAGGTGTTGTCTCTTACTCAAGAGCTTACACTGGGATGATAAGTAATTATGAAAGCTCTGCCCTCAATGCAATAGAAATGGCAGTATCGTCTTTAGATCAAGGATTTAAACCGATTATGACAAATGCATTGTCTTTAGCTCAAGATAACAAGGTAGTTTCTTACATAACAGGTGCATATGATTCAGATACAGCTACGAAAACAGCAGTAAATAAAGAAATTTCAAATAATATTTTAGTCATGCAAACAGCAGATGATTTTATAAACAATATTCATATTATTCCTCAAAAAACTAGTTTGGTATTGTCTACGACCAATACGACGGCATCAAAGCTTCAAGGTTTTGCATCAGAACTGCAGGATACTGAGCCAGAAATGTTTGTGGATTCAGGAATTTATTGGGATGGTCATCATGGTTTAATTGATAGTAAGCTAGAATTAGATAACCATGATTATAGCATGTTTTGTAGTTTTAAAGTAGGGAGCAACGACGCATCAGGTGCAATTGTAGTTGATATAAGTTCTAAAGCAATTAAGGAGCTAACTGGAAAATTAGATTTTGGACAAGAAAGTATTATTTCATTTATTGCCCCAGGGGGAAAGGAATTAAGTTTAAATAGTGACCTTAAAATATCTGAGATGGGATTTTTTCAAGAAGTAAATAAAAGTGATGAGGAAGTTATTTCGGATTATGTTGAATATGACGATCAAAGTTATTATTTAATGATGAGTCGTAGTGAGATGACAGAAGGCGTTCTGGCGGTTATGGTTCCAAAAGCAATCATTACACAAGAGGCGGAGGCAATTAAGAAAGTTACACTTATTATGATGCTCCTATCTTGTATCATTGCTTTTTTGATTGGTACTATTACCATTACAAGCATAAGTAAGAAAATTAATAAGAGTATTAAAAGGTTAAATCAGCTCGCAAAAGGAAATTTGGTCTTAACAAATGAAAAATACGCAAGTGATGAATTTGGGATGGTAGACAGGGCAATTAGTGATACCACACTTAGCACAAGGAAATTAATAGATATTATAAAGCAGAGTATTGGCCTAGTGGCTGTTTCTACAGATGACGTTATCCAAAGTACTCTAGGCCTAAATGATACGACAGATACCATGAGAGAAGATATAGGTGCTATTGATTCTAACATTAGCCAAGAAGCACGGGAGATTCAATCATCCCATGATCAAATAGAAGCCCTATCTCAGAAAATTAAAGAAGTAGAACAAAGTACAGCGAAAATTGTCAACTATGTTCAAGGAACACAAGAAGAAATATCTAGTGGTATTAAAGCAATGGAAATGATGGTAGAGCAATCAAAATCCACCTATCAGGTAACAGGCGAAGTTAAGAGGAATGTAAACATACTTAACGAAAAACTAGAGGACATCGTAAAATTTGCAGATGATATTACTGATATTGCATCCCAAACAAATCTGCTTTCATTAAATGCATCTATTGAAGCGGCAAGGGCTGGACAAAGTGGTAGAGGATTTAATGTTGTAGCCCAAGAAATCAGAAAGTTATCAGAGGACTCAGGCAAGGTAGTAGTGGATATTCGTAATGTGGTGACAGAAGTTAAGGCCTATGCGGGAACTACGGCAGACGTCGTAAACTCGGCAGAAGATATCGTCGACCAGCAGGAATTAACGGTTACAAATACAGTGGAAGCTTTTACAAAGATCAATGATTTTATTGAAAAGCTAGTAATTAGTGTGGAAGAAGTGGGGGTAAGTATGAATGAAATGAATGCAGAACGTAAAAATGCATTAAAGGGCATCAGGAATATTCATTCCCTTTCAGAAAAATCAGTAGAGTCCACAGATATGGTTAAAGAGTCTTTAATTGGCCAAGTAGAGTGTGCAGAGGGGCTCAATAAAACAGCAGAAAAACTTAAAAAACAGATGGTGCTATTAGAAGAGGCAACTTCAACTTTTAAGTTTGAATAGATGACACTCAGTCAAAAGGTTGAGTATCTAAATTATTATATAGGAGGCGTAATTATGAATGTTAAGTTTTTAAATAAGTTTGGGGATTTTTCCCTTGACCTGGTAGATGAGACAAGCTATCTATATTTTCCCATAGCAAATCAAGGTGGCATTATGGGAAGTATTTCTCCGAATTTACACGGGGATAGTAAGCTTGGCCAAAATAATTATTTATTAGAGCCAGTAAGCAGTGAGGATTTGCACGCTAGTAATATGGGAAGGAATATGTGGGTTAAGATCAATAACAACCATATTTGGTCAGTAGCAGGAACGTCAGCGGCCCAGCAGGCTGCTAAGTATAGTGAGGATAAGGATGACGTATCATTAACAGCGGGAAAGCTATGGCACTTAATTAAAAGAACCAATAAAAAGCTTGGAATCATGGCAGAAATATGCAACTATTGTCCAGCCACAGAAGAAAAAGTTGAAATTATGAAAGTAACCTTTACTAACATTGGAAATGACCCTATGACCCTAGTCCCAACAGTTGCTATTCCTATCTATGGGAGAAGCGCGGATAACTTAAGAGACCATAGGCATGTAACGTCACTTTTGAATAGGATCCACATTAAGGAAGATGGTATTCTTGTTAACCCGACCCTGTCCTTTGATGAACGGGGACATCAGGAAAATGACACATCATATGGGGTTTTTGCAAGGGGTGATCAAGGGAGTAAGCCAGTTGGGTTTTTTCCAGTATTGGAAGATTATATTGGAGAAGGTGGAAGTTTAATCTGGCCTAAGGCAGTAGTTGGTGATGACGTAGCCTTAGTGGAAAAGGAAAGCCAAATTGATGGTTTTGAAGCTATGGGGGGGATCAGGTTTGAGACTGTAACGGTAGAACCAGGCGAATCAAAAACTTATCAAATTCTTCTTAGCTACAATGAAGAAGGGCTTCAGTATTTAGATGCTGAAAAGGAAGAAAAAGCCTTTGAAGATATGAAGCAGTACTGGAAAAATCAATCCACCATACAATCTAATTCCTTCGATGGGACGTTTGATACATGGGCAAGCTGGGTTGAAGTGCAACCAACTCTTAGAAGAATTTATGGTTGTTCATTCTTACCACACCATGATTATGGTAGGGGAGGAAGAGGATGGCGGGACCTGTGGCAAGATAGTCTTGCATTATTACTTATGAACCCTGACGTCGTCCATGATCAGTTAATTAGTTACTACGCAGGTGTGCGGATTGATGGTAGTAACGCAACAATCATAGGGACAAAACAAGGGGAGTTTATTGCAGATAGAAACGCTATTGTTAGAGTTTGGATGGATCATGGTTTATGGCCTTGGATTACCACCAACCTCTATATCAATCAAACAGG
>CAZLPH010000068.1:6096-11512 GCA_964561345.1 uncultured Candidatus Epulonipiscium sp. | reverse complement strand
GGCATACTAACATAAAAACCTTTTGACCCAATTTGCACGGCGTACTTCCATCCAACAACAATCATAATAATGGCAAGTGCCATAACAGCAATATCTGAAATAATATCTGATGTTATTAATACCTTTTTTGGTATATACTTATCAAAGACTGTCATACGAATATGTGAGTCATTACGAATAGCCAAAGCAGCTGAGAGCACTGCCATATAAACCATAGCCGTTAGAACCACTTCCTCACTCCATGATGGGTCGGGAATAAAAGGAACAAATCTCCCCGCTACTGCCATACTGGTAATCAGAATATCAAATATTAAAAGCAGCTTACATATTAATAAAACAACTTTATATATCACATCATATACTGGTTTAACTTTATCAATTTTTTTAAATATTTCAGCCATGTTACCCTCCTTAGAATTTAGGCACAGAGATGATTGCTTCTCTGTGCCTATAAAATTTTGTGTTACTATTATTGCATATCTAGGATTTGTTGATAAAGCTCTTTGTTGTCAGCTGTAGAGGATTCAATAATCTCTTTACATGCTTCTTGCCAAGGTGTAATATCATCAACATCTACCACATTAACCCCTGCTGCTTTAAGCTCTTCTAACACCTTATTTTCAGCTTCTTCAGAAATTTGTCTGTTAAACTCTGATGTTTGCCTTCCTGCTTCTACTATAACGTCTTGTAAGTCTGCTGGAAGCTGGTCCCAAGCTTCATCTGTAATGATTACCTGGATTGCCCCTAGTGTATGGCCATCAAGAATTAAATTTGGTGAAACCTCTTCAAAGGCATTTGATTTGTAGTTAGCAATAGGCTGCTCAGCACC
The DNA here is from genome assembly GCA_964561345.1 of uncultured Candidatus Epulonipiscium sp. Classification (GTDB taxonomy): domain Bacteria; phylum Bacillota; class Clostridia; order Lachnospirales; family Cellulosilyticaceae; genus JAAYSX01. The sequence continues at coordinate 10,683 of CAZLPH010000068.1, read as the reverse complement.
ATCTACAACGCCTGTTTGTAAGGCTGAGTATAGCTCTCCAAAAGATACAACTGTGGGAGAAGCCCCAAGTCCTTTTACCATTCCGTTCATAACAGGGTCATTAGACACCCTAAGCTTCATGCCTGCTAAATCTGCTATTTCGTTAACAGGATCAACGGTAAAGAAATGACGGAAACCTTCCTCGCCGTAGAATAATCCCCTAACACCACTCCCATTTTCCTGAGACTCTAATAAGAATTCAGGTGCTAAGTCAGATGTCGCAAAGTTCCAGAAATGGTCTCGGCTTACAAATGTATAAGGAACTGAAAGAAGTTTTGATTTTTCTCCGCCGTAGCTTGTTAAGGCAAATGCTGAAATACGTGAGATATCAATTGTTCCACCACCACCAAGCATTGTATCTAAGACGTCATTTTCAGATCCTAAGACCCCACTTGCTTGCAAGTCAATCTTAATGCGCCCACCTGATAGCTCTTCTACTTTTTCTTTAAAAGCGCTACCTGTTTGTCCAACAATAGTATCTAATGGATTAACTTCAGCATACACAAAAGTAAATTCTGGCGCAGATGCTCCGCCTTCGTCTTTCACGACGTCGTCTTTAGCCACGTCGTCTTTAGGGACATCTTGTGTTGGTGATTTTAACCCACATGCTGATAATGACCCGACTAGGATTACTCCTAAAAATATTGCGATTATTTTTTTTCTCATAATATACCTCCTACTTGTTTATAATGTATAGATAAGCTGTAATGTTCTTACGCTCTATAGCCATATTACCATATACCATAAAAAAAAGATATAGGGAAAAATATTAATTATCTTTAGTTGTTTTAATATCTGCCAGCATACACCAGCTTGCACAAAGCCAGCCACCTTTTCCATATGCATTTAACCACATTATATTCCAACTTCAGAAAGAATGATTCAATTGGCAAAAATTTTAAGCGATGGCCAAAATGATTTAGAAGACAGTTTCAGAACTTATAAAAGCAAATCAAAAAGAAATCTTATCTTACTACTGGTTTCACTTGTTTTAGCCCCATTTACTGGTGGAATCTCTTTTGTATTTTTTATTATCTTCGGCTTCATGTTAGCCAGTAGTAGCCAAAAAGCCAATACCATATCTGCTGGCTTAAAGGGTGAAAGAAAATCAAGCGACCTACTTGAGGGGCTACCAGATTCTTATTATGTAATCCCTGGTCCTAGAATCGAAGTGGAAGGAAGGGAAAGTGAAATGGACCATATTATCCTAGGTCCAAATGGCATATTTGTCATGGAAACTAAAAATCATAACGGTTACATAGAAGGCAGCGAATCAGATAGGGAACTCGCACAACATAAGGTGGGGCGACAAGGGGGCAAATATAGTAACCATTTCTATAACCCTATTAAACAAGTTAATACCCACGTTTACCGCCTATCACAACTTTTAAAAAACAACGGTTACCGCTACTGGGTACAAGGCATGGTCGTTTTTACAAATGATAAAGCTGAGGTTGATGTTGACTGGGTTAAAACACCTGTCTTTCATTTGAGTAAGCATGGGGCCAATGACGTTCTCGATTATATTATACGTTATGAAGGCCAAAATAACTTAAAAACACAAGACATCCACCAGCTTGCTAATCTCATTAACGAAGCAGCCGTAAACGGTATGGATTCCAGGACCTATAATCAATTACTAGCATAAACGACAAAAAGCAGATGAGCTTAAGCTCATCTGCTTTTTGATAGGCCCTATTATTATTCTACTCGTTCTTCCCTACTCTTCATATAGGCTAAAATAACCTCATCCAAAACCATGCTTATCTTCAAACACTCCTCCTGGTTCTGGCTATCTATTGCTCTGTGCAAATCTATTCGTAGTTCTTCTACCAACTCATCCATAACGCTATCCCCCTATCATACAAATTATAGCATTAGGTGCAAGATATATCTAGTTAATCATCAAAAAACCTTGAATATCTTTTATAAGATTATAATATTTTATTCTTTGGGAACCATAAAAAGGCAACCCAGCGTCATAAGCTGTGGTTGCCTTTTATTTTATCTAATATAACAAGGTGGTCGCCAATAATTATTGGCCGCGGCTATGGTCTGAAATTCAATGGCCACCACCTGGCTTGCAGCTGTTAAGCTATCAGGATTAACAGCGTATATGGTACGACCTGCCTTCAATACATCTAGGTCTGGTTGAATGTTATGAATGGTATGGCGGGCAATTAGCATGGCTAGGGCGCGCCCTTCCTCAGGGGTTCTGGTGATTAGGGTACCACCTGGAATCATAACCAATTCTGACTCTGGTAACTGATTCATAATCTCACTCCTATGCTCTTTATATTAAAGCCTTATTCAGTCTATTCTACTGCCTATCTTTTGGTGCTCAGCCGGCTTCTTCGAAGTATTATTACTTTAGTTTTAATGGTCATAAGTCTTAATATGTGTTTGTTTTTAAAACTTAGCAGATATTTTTTTTCAAACTTAGAATTTTTTTAATCAAATCTTCCTGACTAGGGGTGAATTTTATAATCAAATGTTATCTATATGGTAACAGGTCAATTATAGAATTTTTAAAAGGAGCACACCATGAACCAGCTAATGACAAAAGACGATGTTAAAAACTTTGATTTCTTCCAGATGCCTAAGGTCTTTTTTTCAGATTCTAACTACACATCTATGCGGGTTGAGTCCAAACTAGCCTATATGATTATGCTAGATCTTTTTTCTTTATCTGTTAAAAACAACTGGGTTACCAGTAAAGGCCAGGTCTTTATTAAATTATCCCGGAGTAAAATGATGGAACTGCTCCATATCAAGGGCACCCAAAAAGCTGCCGCCATTATTAAGGAGCTGGTTGACCACAAGCTTATCCTTTCCAAAAAATCCACCAGCCAGGGGTGTAATAAGATTTTTCTCTACCACGTCGAGAGCAAGTCCACTAGAAGTCACAAGCAGGCCCAAGAGCCCGCCGAACTTCCTGGCTCAGAAGATAATTTAACCCAGTTCCAGCCCCTGATAGAAGAGCAAATCCACCTAGAGGACCTCAGGCAACGATACGCCCCAGACCTCCTAGACGAAGTGATTAACAATATCTATGACATGTACTTTAATGAACATACCCGGATTGGAAAAGAAAATAAGCCTAAGGCCATTATTCGCAGCGTGATTTTAAAGCTAGAAATGCACCATATTGAACACGTTATGGACCAGTTTTACCAAGTTGCCAGTAAGACCGAGATTACTAACCCCAGAAGGTACATACAAACCATGATTTACAACTCAGTTTGCGAAGCCAAGCTAAAAATCATTAGCCATGTTAAATATAATTTTGGCTACTAAAAAAGATTTACCCTTGGAGGGGTGAATTTCATAATCAAATGTTATCTATATAGTAGAAGATAAAAACACATTATATTAAAAGGAGCAAACAATGATGAAAATAATTTCACAAATACCCCTTGCAGACCTAGAAAACCCTATTAATTACTTCGAGATACCAAGAGCATTTTTTTCAGACCCTAACTACGCCACCATGCGGCTAGAATCTAAGATGGCCTACATGATCATGCTAGATCTAGCTGGGAAAGCAGCCGAAAATAACTGGGTCAACGAAAACAATGAAAGCTACATTATCTTCCCAAGAAAGCGGATGATGGCCCTACTTAATATTAAAGGTACTCAAAAGGCTGCGGCGGTTATACAAGAACTTGTTCAGAAGGGGTTAATTACTAACCAAGTAATGGGCCTTGGAGAGTGTAACCGTATATTTTTATGTAACCCCATTCCTTAGTAACAAAAAGGCTACTAGAATATTTTCTCTTCTAGTAGCCTTTTTGTTAACACTTTGAATTAGCTGATTTATTTGGGCCCTAGCCCCTATTCCCTCTTCCACTCTGGATCTGTTGAAATAAACATTTGTGTCCAAATATGCGCTTCTGGCACATAGCCTATGCCAATATGGGTGTAGTTACCTAGTATATTTCTTAGATGTCCAGCCGGGCTATTAATCCACGCTTCTACGACCTCTTCTGGTGTTGTTTGGCCCATTGCAATATTTTCACCTGCCCCGTACAAGAGAATGCCAAAATCCTCTATCATTGGCCATGGGTGGCCGTAAGTTGGACTGTAATGATCGTAGTAATTATTATCAAACATATCTTGAGATTTTATTCTTGCCACTTTGCTAAGTTCCCCATGGTTTGCAAGGGGGGCTAATCCTTCTTCCCCTCGTTTTTTATTGGTCAACTCAATTACCCGTTGCTCAAATTCTTCAACCGAAACTTCTGGCTCTGGCTCTGGTTCAGGTTCTGGTTCTGGTTCTGGTTCTGGCTGATATTCAGGCTCTGGCTTCGGTTCTGGTTCTGGTTCTGGTTCTGGTTCTGGCTTTTGTTCTGGTGTTTGTTCTGGCTTTTGTTCTGGTTTTACTTCTGGATTCCAGTCTGTTTGAGGCTCAAGTAGCAGTTGTGTCCAAATATGATTGGCTGGTAGATATCCCACTGCTATAAATGTATAATCACCCAAAATTCTTGCCCTGGACTCGGAATTTTTCATCCAACCCTTTACTACTTCTTCAGGATTTTCTTGACTCTT
>CAZLPH010000068.1:3897-5996 GCA_964561345.1 uncultured Candidatus Epulonipiscium sp. | reverse complement strand
TTTCACTTTTTTCAGTTTTCTCAATTCTTTCGCCAGCTTCACTGCTTGTAATATAAACTGTTTTGTTTTGATAGTCTATATTATAGCCAAGCTCTGTACTAAAAAATCTAATTGGAACGTAGCATCTACCCTCTTTAACAACAACAGTGACACCAGGGTTATTGGGATCTAATTGTTTTTTTATGGTGTTGGCAATAACATATGGCGCACCTGCCTTACCTGATATTTCCACACCTTCTTTACTTTTCATATGAACGCCGGTTATATGAAAGGTTTTATTAACAGGATCCCAGTCCACTTTAGCACCTAAGTTTTCAGAGACAAGGCGTAGGGGGACCATAGTTCTTCCGCCTTGGTCAATATAAGGGGCTGCGTCAGATAATTTAACCCCCACCTGGTCGATGTTAATAGATAAGCGCTCTGCGGCAGCGACCGATAAGCCTGCTGGTAGTAAACTTACTAGTAATATTAGTGTATAGATTGTTTTCTTCATATTTAGTTTCTCCTTTTTGCTATCTGTTTACATTACGAGTTGTGAGAATATTTCAGGGCCAGACCCCGGTTTGGCCCTTGCTCTTGCCCTCAAATCTTAATAAAGCTTATCAAACATCCGATTAATCATCACAGCACTCTCTCCCCCATTGCCCACTGGGATATGGTGTCCTTATCCTTGTAATAGATAATATAAGGCTCTATATCCGTTGGCCTGGTGTATGCCTTGTGCTCCACCAGGTTTGTGTAGGCCCTTTTATATTTTTGATCATTAGTCTCTTTCCTTACTATAGTATACTATATTTCGTTTCATTTTAGTGACCATAAGGGTTTCTTTTAAATTCACTTCTTGTTTTGATTTACCACCAATACTATTTCAATACACTCAATTTTGTACATATCGGTACTAAGTTTTAATCTAACTATCTCACCAGATATAATATTATTAAGGAGATATTGCATGTGGCGCCAGACCCTAGTAATAAACACATGCCCATTTTCATATATATCTTCAAAGGATACACAACTATTAATCTAGGAGGATTATTATGAAACTAAAAGGATTAAAGCTTGGTTTTGGTCTTACAGGAGCATATTGTGTTTTTGATCAGGTCTTTCCACAACTGCAAAAACTAATAAAAGAAGGGGCGCAAATCGTTCCAATTGTCTCTTATCAAGTCGCCACAACAGACTCTAGGTATGGGAATGCTAGAGACTTTCTTCAGAAGATAGAAGATATTGTCGGCAGGAAAGTCATAGAAACCATGTCTGATGCGGAGGCCTTCAATAAGCAAGAGAGGCCCCTTGATCTATTTATTATTGCCCCTTGTACGGGAAATAGCTTGTCTAAATTGGCAGATGGTGCTACCGACACACCAGTCCTTATGGTTGCCAAAGAATTGTTTAGAAATAGTAAGCCTATTTTATTAGGCATCGCCACCAATGACGGCCTTGGTATTAGCGCAAGGAATATTGGGTCCCTATTGGCCACAAAAAACGTCTACTTTATTCCCTTTGGCCAGGATGATTTTGAGGCTAAGCCTATGTCCTTAGTGGCTAAATTTGAATTGATGGTGCCTAGTATTTTAGTGGCCATGAAAAGCCAACAAATCCAGCCTATTCTAGAAATATATTAACATTAGAAAGATGTATTAATTCCGATGCTACTGGTTGCTTGGTCCCACCTTATCTCACTATCACATGCATCTGCTAAATCTCTTAGTTTAAGGATGTCTTAGATATTAGGTTAATATGGTTATTGTCTTCAATTACTCTAACGTACCCTGACCATAGGCCCTAATACAGCAATCTCATTTCGCTTATATTCTTTCTCTTTTCCATATGCCTGCTTAGCAATTTTAGTTTTTCATTATAACCATTGACGATGTTAAGCTAATAAAGTATAATTAATTTAAGTTATAACGTACAATATTTACCTATACGGTATCTTAAATCTATTATTTATTAACAAGGAGGCATATGGTGAAAAATTTAAACATGAAAAAAATGGTATCATTTCTAACAGCTACTGTTCTTGTGGTGGCAACTATCATTACCAATCACATCCCCGTTTATGGTGTTAATCCAGGTGTGAAAACGGGTATGTT
>CAZLPH010000068.1:0-3797 GCA_964561345.1 uncultured Candidatus Epulonipiscium sp. | reverse complement strand
TCTTCCCACTTGGCTAACCCTAAAGGTGGCGATTGCAAAACCTCAATGTCTACAACTGACTTTAACACCATTGCTTATCAAAACATTAGTCATATTAATGGATCAAGTTCTGCCATGCTAAGAGAGTACAAAGCCCAAGTAGATAAAATGGCTGATGGCCTTAGGGATATTAATGATTGGGTGTATTTCAGGCCTTTTCATGAAATGAATGGCAATTGGTTCTGGTGGGGTGGACGAGATCCAAACGCCTATAAGGCACTTTGGAATAACCTGTATAACTATATCTACAACACACAAGGATTAAAGAAAGTTATGTTTGTCTTCTCACCAGATAAGACCACCTATGGCAATTATAAGGCAGCTGATTACTACCCTGATAACACGGCATACTCCGTAACATGGATAGGAATTGACGCTTACAGCGATGACCCAGCCAACGACCCTCAAATTCAGCAAACATATAATAGCCTTGTTGGAAAAGGCAAACCTATTGGTTTTAGTGAAATTGGGCCAGCTGTCGGTGGGTCCTATATTGATAAGTACAATAACCAAATACGTAAATTTGACTACAACTTATGGAATGATGCCATCAATAACACTTACACACAAGCTAGCTTCTTTGTTGTTTGGGACAAGGCTTATGCACCCAATAATAATTATAATGGTGATATCTTATTTTCTAAATCTGCCCAAGAGCAGGTCAAGTACAACTTTGAAAACTCACTAGAAGGCTGGAATGGCCAATATGTAACAAAAGAATGGGCTGCACTAGGCCAGTATTCATTAAAGTCAGATTTCAACCTTTCCCCTAATAGTAGCAAAACCTTAAGCATTGCGAAAAACGATAATTTTTCTGGAAAATCCAAGCTACAAGCTGTGGTTAAACACGCCTCATGGGGGAATCAAGGAAGCGGTATGACTGCAAAGTTATATGTCAAGACCGGATCTGGCTATACATGGTATGATGGGGGAGCTATTAAAATAAACGCTGGTTCAAATGGAACCACTCTTACCTTATCTCTGAACCCTGTTGCCAACCTAGGGGATATTAAAGAAGTTGGTGTTGAGTTTAGGGCAGGTAGTGGCTCTTCAAGCCAGACTGCTGTTTATGTAGACAAAGTAACACTTCAATAAAAACATAACACCCGACCATTTCAGGCAAGTAAAGTGGCCCAGCAACCTTTTTAGGTGGCTGGGCCACTTTCTATCCTTCACCTGTTGCTTATAAGGCAGTTACAAAGGTATAATGGTCTCAGTTACACCGACTGGTCATACACTTATTACAAACTAATTATCTAAAATGGGGGATTAATATGGAACCGAACACAACACAAGACACGATAAAAAAATCAACTGGTAAAAAGAAAAAATGGATTTTAGGAGGCCTCATCGTGCTTATTGTCCTAGGCCTTTTTGGGGCTTCTATGGCCAATGACCTTATAGCCAGGCTTGCACCTGATAAGTATGTCATGCTTTCTCTTTTAGAAATGCAAAAAACAGCCGACAAAGACCTTAAATCCAAAAAAACGCCTAGGCTTAAAGAGCAAAAAAACAGCCTTAGCTTCAACATTAAACAAATCGATGGCCTAAACGATGACCACACCAAAGGAATCATTGAAGGCCTTGGCACTTCTATGACAGTTGCCACTAACGAAGACGGCCACATTAAAATAGATGCAGGCTTTAACACCAATGGCCTAAACCTAATGGACATCAGCCTTTACAGCGAGAATCATGAAATAGGCATTAAAATCCCTGGCCTCCTAAGTCAATATGTTATGCTTGACCTAGATGCATTCAAAGAAAAATATGACCAATCAGACTTGGCTTATTTCATGGGGCCTATTGAGCAAGAAGCAGTGGATATGGTAAAAGATAGCATTAACCAGTATCGTAGCAACATAATGGGTGACGTCCAAAACACCCACATGGAACTGACAGCGGCCTACCAAGAAGTCTTTACGGACTTCATTAAAAATGCGGCTGTTAAATATGACGGCACAAGCAAAGTATCTGTTGGCGGCAAAAATAAGAAAGCCAATCAGTTTACCATAACCATGGATTCTAATCATATAAAATCTTTTGTCAAAGACCTGACACGGGCCACCTTACGAAATAAACAAGTTCAAAAAAATATTCAAACACTTCTTGAGCTAGACGGCTATTATAGCTTCCATGAGTGGGAAGATATGATCTATGAGGGTCTAGACCAGTTGAAATTCTCTGATATTGAACTTAACTGCGCCATTGACCACAAAAAACGCATCCTTAGGACAGACCTATTAACTGCCTTTAACATAGACGGTGAGCGGGTTAAAGTTAACGGGCATTATAACGTCTCCGGCGAGGACTCTCTCCTAGACCAACTAGAAGCAAGTCTAACCTTACAAAGCGACCATGACAAAATGCAAATTGACCTAGAAAGGGATAAATCATTTTTAGGCAAAAAAACCAATACATCTGATGATATTCGCTTCCGAATCAGACTAGATGGTGAGCAAATGCTGACCGCATCTCTCAACATTGAGCAAGACTTAGACGTCAAAGATGATAACTATTACTTAAGCGCCAAAGTCGCCATACCTGATGAGGATATAGCCATAAAGTTTAACTTATCTGGGGATTTGGTGACAGGGCCAAATCCTATGGAAATGAGCTTAGATGCTAGTAAAGTTGCCCTTACCCTTACAAGCTCAGGGGAAACTGCTGGTATAACTGCTTCTGGACGGTTTGCCATAGAAGACCTGGCTGGTGAGTCCATTACCATTTCTAAAGACCAAAAGCTTGATTTATTTAGCATTGATCAAAGGCAATTATTCGATATCATAAACCGTATTGGTAATGAGTTTTATGAGATTGGCCGCATGCTAGATTCTGTTTTATAACCCATTAAAAGTGCCACCAAACTTATGCTTAAGTTGGTGGCACTTTATCTTACCTATCTGGCCTTATAACACCTGTTAGCTCATGTATGCTAAGTGTCAGGGCCTCAATTTTAGTCTCTACACGCATCAACAGATACATTGAAACCACAATTGGAAAACCTAGATTCCCGATTTGAATGAGCATCTCTTGCATAGCCACCTCCTTTTTTTTATGCACCTACACCATATAGATAACTTTAAAATCTTTTTTTAGCCCTATCATCATATCTTTTAGTTAGGATACTCTCTGTGGCCGTAGCCTATGATTTTAGTAAAAATGATCCCCATTTGTTTTAAGTAGCTTTATGATATATATGTTGTATACCACAAGTATCACATATACAAACACAAGAACCATAGTAAATATTATTGGGGCTAGTAGAGAAAACATAATATTCGGCACAAGTAAAACAGTCGATAATAAAATAGCCCCAATATTTGAGCACATATAAAGATAGTACCCTATTTTTTTCCTCTTAACAATTAGGTACATTTTAATACTACTAAAACAAAACCATACAAAAGCATATGCTAGTAACCTTTCCTTATCTACTTCACCGACCACATTTACAATCCCTAGCAGATCTAATACTTGAAAAATTAAATACACTAGCATAACAACCACTTTTATTTTTTGGATATTATCTAACAATAGTAATTGTTTCATATACTTCTCCTCTAATAACCTCTGTTTTTAAGTTCTTCATATGAATAAAAATTAGCTAATCTATGCATAGCTTTAACATATTTTGTCCCTTTCCACAACTCATATATCTTCAAGTCTTCAATTCCTTCCGCTTCCAGACATTTATCTGTAACGGTATAATAGTGCTTCTCACCATATGAAGTTCCTATACTCGAAACTAAATCTTT
>CAZLPH010000067.1:0-11527 GCA_964561345.1 uncultured Candidatus Epulonipiscium sp. | reverse complement strand
GAAACCCCATTTGGCATTTCCCATAATCCTTCAAACAAGAACCCCTCAACGTTTGCTGGTAGTTGATAGGTGTTATTTGCAACTTTTGTTATCGTCATTTAAATTCCTCCAATTGATATTTATTTAATGATAATGATTATCATAGCTAGTCCTATTATAGCATTTTTATATTATTTTGCAAAGTCTAGGTGGAGGGGTGGTGGTGTTGCCGCATTAGCTTGGGGACATATAGCCGGCCCGGCCTCTCCTGGCTAGTAAGCCAGAGGATGCCGGGCCGGCTATATGACCCCAAGCATTGCGGGGAAATGCCCCCCTAAGAGTCAAAATCCCAAGGGTCACCCCGCCATACGCGCCAACAACCCATGCCCTTACCTAGAAGGGGGCTATCCGCAATGTTTGTGCTAGTATCTCCCAGAGAGCTTCCTTTGGCTCCCAAGCCAAGAGAAGCGAACAGGGAGATACTAGCACAAACTAATGCGCCATCCCCCCACCCTTAGATAAAAAACATAAAATTATCAATATCTCTTTGCTTTTCAGCTTCAACGACTAAATCATGGAGACTTACTTTTTGGAGGCTCGTCTCAATATCTGTGCTGAGTTTTTTAAAGACCCTTTCTTGCATGGCTGCTTCTAATGCCGGGACTTTAGCCTTAACGGTGTCTTCTGTGTCTTCAAATAGGGCTGATTCTACTCCTGCTAGGACATCAAATACTGTAATGTCTTTAGGGGCCTTTAATAATTTATACCCCCCTTGAGCACCTTTGATTGAAGTAACCACCTCTGCTCTTTTTAATAATGAAAAAACTTGTTCCAAGTAAATCTTAGATATATCAAGTGCCTCAGCAATTCTTATAAGCGTAATATACTCACCTGCGTGATCAAGCTGGGCCATATAGACCATTGCTGCCAAACCATATCTTCCTTTTGCTGATATTCGCATTGTATTCACCTATTTTCTAATTATAATGTATACATATATGTTACATAAAAGTTACTTTAAAGTCAATGTTATACTTAACATATATGTATTACTATTATTAGCCTATAGGCTCTTCCTATATCTTGCTTGTGCTATCTCTAAGAGCATCTGGGGAATAGCCTCTGCCGCTACTTCCTTTGTGGGCTCTCCAAAGATTGCCCCGTTAAACCCTTTTTTACCACCTTCTAAGACTGTATAAACATCTTTTACAAGGCCATCTATCCTTGTCTTTTTACCACATAAGCCAATGTCAGAAATTTGATGGGTGCCACAAGAATTTAAGCAGCCTGATATATTGATATGTGGCAATGCATTTTGCACATCCAGGCTAAGACCCTCAAAGCGCTTATTAATAGCCTCTACTAAAAGCTCAGTATCAGCAATTCCTATCTGGCAAACACTAGACCCTGTACAAACCGTCATCTTAATAGAACTTTGGTCTAGTTTTAAAAAGTCAACCTTCTCTAGTAAGGCAGTAGCCTCATCACCCGTCAGGTTAATAATATAAAACCCTTGATCCATTGTAAGCCTAAACTGTGCCTCTTCTATGTTTTTTGTAAAGCCTAAAATACTTTCTACGTCCCCTAAGTTTATATAGCCCCTTTTAGGATGAACATAAACACTATATAAGCCTTCTTGCTTTTGGGGATACAGCTTTCTATGGATTGTATTTGTTAGCTTACCTTGTTTGTTCCCCGCTTTTTCTTCCTGGCATCCTATAAGAAGGTTTTCTCTGTCTTTTACAGTGTTAACATAATTTCTTAGTAGCTGGCTAAATCCCTCTTCCCCTAACCGCTCAGCCACATATCGTAGCCTTGCCTTGTTACGATTAGTACGGTCTCCTTCATCTTCAAATAATTCCTTTCCTGCTTGGATATAATACAAGGCTTCCTGTGCCGGAATTTTCTCTTCTAAAACCATGGCTTTTCTAGGATTTCTTCCCAGCCCCCCACCGGCAAACACTTTGAAATATTTATTATCTTCTTGAGTAAAAGCAATAAAGCCTATATCTGCTACTGTTGCATTAGCCGTATCTTCAGGTGTGTTTGAAAATGACACCTTATACTTACGTGGCAGATTATACTGATCAAGGTGCCGGATCATATGGTCATAGGATTCTAAGGCATAGGGAAGGACATCAAACACCTCCCCCTGCTCAACCCCTGTTAAGGGTGAGCAGGCTATATTTCTTGGACAGTTTCCACCAGAACCTACGGTTATCAAATTCTTTTCTAATAAGTCATCCATCATTTGGCCTGTTTGCTCTAGGCTAACACCATGGAATTGTACCGCCTGCCGACTGGTAAAATGCAGGGCCTTTACTTGGTAGGCGCGGCCTATGTCATATATGGCTTGTAGTTCTTCTACTTGAAGTACCCCTGCTGGAACACGTACACGTAACATAAAGGTCCCTTTATCCCGCTGCTCATATACGCCCATGCCGCCTAAAGACGGCTTAATATCTTTAGGTGTTTTTTTGCCTAATAAAACCTGGTTAATCAATTCCTTATAATTATCTATGCTCTGTCTAATGTGATCTAGTTCTTTGTAGTTCATTAGGGGTCTCCTTTTTATGCTATGTTAAAAGTCAATTTCCTGTAAAGATCAAACCTTAACCACTGGTTTGAAAAATCTAATAAGGATTTCTCATCACCCTTGTTGATCCCTTTGTACTGCTTAAGTAAAAGCTCTAGCTCCTGGTCTGAGTTTATCTTAATCCCAAATCCTCTGCCATTTAAGACTGGGTAAGAACCATATGAATAGTCATCAAGAGGCAAAATACCCTCTACTTTACCAGCCCTAATCCTAATGGCTACTTGGTCACGCAGGATTAAAATATCGAAATTCCTAGGGTATTTATATCCTGCCCCTTCCAAGGGTATTTTATGACCTATTTCATAATACGCTTTATGACTGGCTACCTTCTTAATAGTATATGCTTTTACATCATAATAGTAAATATCAAAAATCTCTGCCCTGGCTTCTAGGTCCCCAGACTTAAAAATCCCAACAACTTGATCTAACTGGCCACCTTCATCTTTAACAATAATTCCCCCACCTGCAACATCATAACCATCTACTATGACAAATCGCCCTGTCACATGACTTTTGTTAAATAAATCAAAGGCCACATCCTCCTTGGTTGAAATAATGACTTCAGCCACATCGTTTAGGTTAACCCTATCTGCTTTTTTCCCTTTTTCCAAACTAGAAGCATCGATCACCTTAACAATATCTACAATTTCGGCTGTAACTTCTTGGGTTGCTAGTTTAATCTTATATTCTTTTCCCCTTAGGAGAGGGTTTTTACCCATCCAAAAAACACTTGCCCTAAAGCTATTTGAAATAAGCGGTCCTTTATTAACATGGGTTATAACTTCCCCTCTTTTGTTAAAAAATTCATCTGTTACTGTAATGCCCACAGACTGGCCTGCTAGTATTTTATTTGTTTTATCTCTGTGGGCCCAATATTCAATGGTTTTAACCTCTGTGGTTTTACCTTCAGGGTAAATACAGATTTGGTCCCCTACCGCCAATGTCCCACTCTCTATTCTACCTGAAATAATTCGGCGATCATCAAACTTATAGACATCTTGAATAGGAAATCTTAAGGCTTTTCCTTCTAGGTTTTTTTCTGTTTCTATAATATCCATTGCATCTATAAGAGGCGCCTGCTTATACCAAGTCATTTCTTTAGACGGTTCTAAGATATTTTCCCCGCAAAATGCAGACACAGGAATATATTGTAAGGGCTTAATGCCAAGTCCTTCTAGGAACTCTTCCATATCTCTTTTTACGGCCTTGTAGATTGTTTCATCATAGGCCACTAAATCCATTTTATTAATAATAATGTATACTTTTTGTATGCCCAAAAGCGACAGCATATAGGCATGCCTTTTTGACTGCTCCTGGACACCTTCTTTTGCATCAATAATTAAGAGTGCCGCCTCAGCGTGAGCCGCCCCAGTAATCATATTCTTTAGAAATTCTTTGTGTCCCGGCGCATCTATAATCACATAATCTCTTTTTTTAGTATGAAATTGAATTTGAGTTGTATCAATGGTAATCCCTTGCTTTTGTTCTTCTTCAAAGGCATCTAATAGGTAGGCATACTCAAAAGGCTTTCCTGTTTCACGGGCAATTTTTTTAACCTTTTCAACGGCCCCTTCCGGAAGGGAGTTTGTATCATGGAGCAATCTCCCTATAACTGTTGATTTACCGTGATCGACATGGCCTACGACGACTATTTTTAAATTTTCTCTTAATTGATTCATGTAATTCCCCCTAATTAATATATGAAATGGTCTTTGTTACATGTAGCCTGCACTACGAAGCTTTTGCATTGCATAAGAATCTTCCTGGTCCTGGGCTCTACCAGCCCGTTCACTTGTTGTTGTTACTTTAAGTTCTGCTATAATATCATCAATGTTTTTTGCCTCAGACTTTACCTTACCAGTACATGGTGCACATCCTAAGCTCCGGTACCTGCTGCCATCTTTGCTAAAATACAAGTCGCTAATAGGCATATTTTCTCTCTTTATATATTCCCATATATCTAGCTCATTCCATTGAAGCAAAGGGTGTACCCTAATATGATTCCCTTTAGGGAAGTCTGTTTTGAACTGGTCCCATAGCTCTGGTGGCTGGTTGGTGTAATCCCACTTATAATCTTTATTTCTTTCACTAAAGACCCTTTCTTTTGACCTTGAGCCTTCTTCATCTCGCCTTACCCCTACAATTAACCCTTCAAATTCGTATTGACTAACAACTTGCTGAAGCCCATCTGTCTTGAGTGCCTTACAGCAAACAAGCCTACCTTGGTCTGGCCCCATCCCAGCTTCAATAGCCTGGGTATTGGTGTGGACAATTAAATCAAGTCCCATCTCTTTAACAACTTTGTCCCGGTAACTGATCATTTCCGGAATTTTATAAGTTGTATCCACATGAATAAACGGAAACGGGCAATGGCCATAAAAAGCCTTTTTGGCTAGCCACAATAATACTGTGGAATCTTTTCCAACAGACCATAGCATCCCAAGCTTGCCTAACTTCTTATAAGCTTCCCTTAAAATATATATACTTTGCGCTTCTAACTGATCTAAATGCTCCATATTTTCCCTCCTAATAGTTGTTTGCTGCTTTTTTATTAATAGCAATCTTTTTAACTTCCCCACACGGACTCTCTATGATCCAGTCAAGGGTATCTTCCTGGCTACTACTAGAGAGTAAGCTTCCTTTTCCCCCTATATCTGCACCAAGAAAGTATTTAATAGCCTGGGCCCGGCACTCCTTAATACAAGCCGTGCACCCCCAGCACTCTGCTGGATACTTAATAAAGGCCTTTTTTTCTTTATCTGCCTTGAGTAAGTTTCCAGGGCATACCTCTTGGCATTTCCCGCAAGCTATGCACCGGTCCTTATTAATAACGATGCTCATAAATCTCCCCCTCCTTCACTAGGTCCCTGACAATTATCTTGATATGATCACCCTCTTTAACCGAATTTATATACTTTAAAAAGGACTGGTCTTTGCCTGGATAGTCTGTGTGGTCTGCAAAACTATTCCACCTGCTTTCTTTTCTTGCACCTAGGTGGGCAATAACACTCTGGCAAATAAGCAGTCTATCTTTAAGCTCAAAAATCTTCATCAAATCATCCATGTCTTTCCCCCATAGCCCCTCACTTAGTTGGCAAATATCACTTATCTTTTCTTTTGCCATTTTAAGCTGCTTTGCATTGTAGCGGTAATTACTACTAATCCCTCCCCCGTAGGTATCCATAATCTTTTGCATGGCTTCTTCTAGATCACCGACCCCATAGAGACTCTCTTTTTCTTTTAATAAGCTATTTACTTCTTCTAATTTTTTATCTGTGCCTGTCAAAGAGATTTTCTGCAGTTGCCTATCTTTTATATAAGCTAAGGCTGCCTGAGCTGCAATCTCCCCTTCTACTAGGGCCCCTGTTACATATTTTTGGGGGCAGCCTCCTGCGACATCACCAGCTGCATATAGGCCCTTGATTGTTGTGGCCCTATGATCATCAACCCAGTAACCACTAGCTGTATGGCCACCTATAATATAAGGCTCTGTGCCTTCTATTTCCACATTTTCATCCTTGGGCCCCTTACCTGCCTCTAACCACTTTAAAGTTTGAGCTGGGGACATATTAAGGTAAGCCTTAAATAAGTCCTCCTCTTGCTCACTGCTAATGTTTTCAGTTTTTAGGTAGCAAGGTCCCCTCCCCTCTATATTTTCTTTAACTGTTCCATAGACCCTTTGGGAGGTGGTGTTACCGTATTTACTTTCATATTCTTCGCCCCTGGCATTAATCTGCGTTGCCCCCACCCCCTGGGCAATGGTTCCTGTTGGGGAAATAGTATCTTTACACCTAAGGGCTATAAACCTCATTTCAAAGGTGGTCATCTCAGCCCCTGCCCTAATGCCCATTGCATAACCTGCACCTGTATTAAAGGGGCTATACCACATTTTATGGCGAGAATATCCTGGGTTGTTGGGTTTGTATAAACCAGCAGCACCCCCCGTTGTACAAATAACTGCTTTGGCATTTATAACGTATAAGACCTTTTCATCGACAGATAGTCCATATGCCCCTATAATTTCACCTTGGTGAATAATATAATCTATTGCATAGACACGGTTTAAAATATGTACATTTTTTCGGCCTGTAATAGCCCCGGCTAAGATAGGCTTAATGTTTTCTCCGTTGATTTTGATATTTCGCTTTCCCCTTGCAACATAGCGGCCCTTTTCATCTTTCAAAATAACAAGACCTAGCTGTTCTAGCTTATGGGTCACATGGTTTAGCCCCTTAGCCATAGAAAGGAGCAAATCTCCCCTGGCAATGCCGTGGGCATCTTTCTTTGCATAGTCCACGTAATCTTGTGGTGTTTGCCCTTCTACGATATAAGCATTTAAAGCATTAACCCCAGCTGCTAAGCAACCACTCCTTTTAATATTTGCTTTTTCTAGTAGGACAACTTGCTTATTTGAGTTTTCTGCTATTTCAAGGGCTGCGTAGCACCCTGCCGTCCCCCCACCAATAATCAAAATATCTGTTTCTATCTCTTTTACAGTCATGGTTTTATTACCTCCTATGGTCTTATATAAATATAGGCATTGGATCTGTTTTTAGCTTGTTTTCTACCACTTTAGCTGTGTCCTCATCAAAAATATAAAGCCTATGAACAAGAACCACTACAGCCTCACCAATCATTAAAGGTTCCTCTTCTAAAGTCCGGTAACCTTTTAATAAAGTTTCCCCTATAGCCACCGTAACTTCCAAGTTATTCCCTTTAAATAAAATTTCTTTAACCACCCCTTCTTCTGCGGCCGATGGGCTAAGAATTTCTTTGCTCGTTTTTTCTATTTGTAGAAACTCAGGCCTTATAAGAGCTTTTTTGCCTTTGGCAGTTTCATTAAAGCCTTTTAAGCTGTCATAGGCCAAAACAAGAGAAGATTTCCCTATAAATTGTGCCACAAAAGGGGTTTTAGGGTTTTTATAAATTTCAGTTGGAATCCCCCTTTGTTCTACCCTGCCTTTGTTTGTCACTATAATCTCATCTGCTAACTCAACAGCCTCTTCTTGGTCATGGGTTACAAAGATACTGGTTATGCCTAACTGGCTAATGGTTTCTTTTAGCCAGGTTCTAAGGTCTTGCCTTATCTTGCAGTCAATGGCCGCAAATGGTTCATCTAGCAGGAGCACTTTAGGCTTAGGAGCAAGTGCTCTTGCAAAAGCAACCCTCTGCCTTTGACCACCTGATAGCTCATGGGGATATCTTTTTTCAAGTCCCTCTAGGCCAATAAGAAGCAATAAATCTTTAACACGTTGATCTATTGTGCCCTTATCCACCCTCTGAACCTCAAGTCCAAAAGCAATGTTGTCATAAATAGTCATATGGCGAAAAAGCGCATAGTTTTGAAAAACAAATCCAATCCCCCTCTCCCCTGGCGGTATGTCATTGACCCTAACACCATCAATCATAATATCCCCAGAATCCGGTGTCTCAAGACCTGCAATCATTCTTAAAATCGTTGTCTTACCGCTTCCGCTAGGTCCTAGGAGGCCTATTAATTTTCCTCTTTCTATTTTAAAACTAACCTGGTCAGAAGCCTTAAAATCCCCATAATTTTTTACAATATTCTTAACTTCTATATACACGCCTACACCTGCCTTTGTTCTTTGCTTTCTATGATGTTTCTAATAACCAATATAATAATGGCAAAAATCATTAATAGAGATGCCACGGCAAAAGCTCCTGCAAACTCATATTCGTTATAGAGTATTTCAATATGAAGGGGCACTGTATTTGTCAGGCCTCTAATATGTCCTGATACAACTGAAACAGCGCCAAACTCCCCCATTGCCCTAGCTGCGCAAAGGGTTATTCCGTAAAGCAAGCCCCACTTTATATTGGGCAAGGTAACCCTTGTGAAAATCCTTAAGCCTTTGGCGCCTAGCATAGCTGCAGCCTCCTCTTCCTCAGTCCCCTGGGCCTGCATAAGGGGAATTAGCTCTCTTGCAATAAAAGGAAAAGTTACAAAGACAGTGGCCAAAATAATACCTGGTACTGCAAAAACAATTTGAATATCATATTTGCTTAAGATATTATAAAAGACCCCATTTCTCCCAAAGGTTAATATAAAGCCTAGGCCAGAGATCACCGGGGAAATTGCAAAGGGTAGATCAATTAAGGTCATCAAGATATTTTTTCCTTTAAACTGATACTTCGTAATGGTCCAGGCTGCTACAAGGCCAAAAACTGTGTTCATTACCACTGCAACAATAACTGAAATAGCCGTTAGGCCTATTGCCTTTAAGGTATAAACATCAGTTACTGCAAGGGTGTATGCTTTTAGCCCTTTTTTCAGTGCCTCTACTATAATGGCAAGGAGGGGCAGGCCTAACATAAGTCCTAAAAACACGACGCTTATTGAGATTAAACTCCATTTTGTAATGGTTGATTTCATCATTCACCTCACTCTTCTATAACCTTATTGGTCCGCCACTGAATCACATTAATGAATAAAAGCATTAAAAAAGAAATGCCTAGCATAACTATTGCTATGGCTATAGCACCATTGTAGTCATATTGTTCTAGCTTATTCATAATCAAAAGAGGGGCTACTTCTGTTTTCATGGGCATATTTCCAGCAATAAAAATAACGCTACCGTATTCCCCAATCCCTCTTGCAAATGCTAATGAAAAACCTGTTACAATAGACGTAAAAATTTCGGGCAAGATCACTTTCCAAAATATTCTTCCGCGGCTTGCCCCAAGGGTGGTTGCCGCTTCCTCATACTGATGGTCCAAATGACTCAGAACTGGCTGTATGGTCCTAACAACAAAGGGGATACCTATAAAAACCAAAGCGATTATTATTCCCAGTGGTGAAAAGGAAGACTTAATGCCCATACCATATAGAATCTTTCCAATCCACCCATTTCTTGAATACAAGGTTGTTAGGGTAATACCTGCTACTGCTGTTGGCAAGGCAAAAGGCAAATCGATACAGCCATCTAGAAATCTTTTAAAGGGAAAATCATACCTTACTAATACCCAGGCCAGAATCGTGCCAAAAAAACTATTGATCAAAGCCGCTATTAAGGCGCAGCCAAAACTAATCTTATAGCCTGCTAGTGCCCGAGGCGAAAATGCCGCCTGGGCAAAGCTGTCAAATCCCATTCCTATTCCTTTTATGACAATAGCCCCTAATGGAATAAGTATAATAGCCGTTAAATATGTAATGGTAAAGCTAAGAGATGGCTTAAATCCTGGAATAACCCTTACTTTCTTAGTCATATTAATCCCTCCCATAAATCTCGTCAAATATACCGCCATCCCTAAAATGTTTCTTATGTGCTTGTTGCCAACCGCCAAATGATTGATCAATGGTTAATAGCTTTAGCTTAGGAAAAATATCCTCATAAGCATTTGCCAGCTCTTGGTTTCGTGGCCTGTAGTAGTTTTGCGCTGCAATTTCTTGCCCCTGCCTTGTGTATAAGTAGTCAAGATAGCCCTGGGCTAGTTCCCTTGTTCCTTTCTTATCTACGACCTGGTCTACAATGGCTATGGGGGGCTCAGCTAGTATACTAATTGAGGGAACAACTATGCTAAATTCATCTTTGCCTAGTTTTTCAAGGGATAGTAGGGCCTCATTTTCCCATGCAATTAACACATCCCCTATTCCTCTTTGGGTAAAGGTGGCAATAGACCCCCTTGCAGCAGAATCAAGAACCTCTACGTTTTCATATACCTTTTTAATAAATTCTTTTGCCCTTAATTCATCCCCCTTGTTCTTTTCCATACTGTAGCCCCAAGCTGCTAGGTAGTTCCACCTTGCCCCGCCAGATGATTTTGGATTAGGGGTAATAACTGAGATGTCTTCTCTGGCTAAATCATCCCAGTCCTTGATATTTTTAGGATTTCCTTTTCTAACAAGAAAGACAATGGTTGAGGTGTAGGGGGAGCTATTATCTTTAAATGCTTCTTGCCAGTTTGACTTTATTAAGCCATTCTCACCTATGGCATCAATATCATAAGCAAGCCCTAGGGTGACGATATCTGCCCCTAAGCCTTCTATAACGGACCTTGCTTGCTTACCCGAACCACCGTGGGATTGATATAAAACAACTTCATCTCCTGTCTTCTCATACCAATACTTGGCAAACTCATTATTAAATTGTGTATATAGCTCCCGGGTTGGGTCATAGGACACATTTAATAATTTAACTTGGTCCGGTTTTTGATTACCAAGCCCTGTAATTGTGCCAATAGCCCAAAAAAGCAATACCACCAGTTCCACTAAGCTATCCTTTTTCATCACGTCACCACCTTTTAGATTAAACATATATGTTTTGTATGTTTACTAATATAGTACATTGAGAATTGTTTGTCAATACCCTTTTTCAAATATCTTTAATATTCTAAAAAGTATTAGGGGCAAGAAAAACCCTAGGATTCAGTTTGTTAACTAAATCCTAGGGTTTTACAGCCTGGCCTGGCAAAAGCTATTGTCTGACATATTTACAAAAATTATATGCTAGTTCTTTATATGTGCCTTCTTGAGACACTTGAGCAAGTTTCCAATCCTTTTGCCCATCTAGGCAAGGAAAAAACGTATCTGCTTCATATTCATTATCAATCTTGGTAATATAGGCAACCTGACACGCTTCAAGCATTTGCCTATAAATAGTCTCCCCACCTATTAAGAAAATATCTTCTTCTTTGTAGGCAGCAGCTGCTTCTATGGCTTCTTCTATAGACAAAACCACAATTGCACCTTGGACCTTATAGGTCTTTTGATTTGTTATGACAATATTAAGCCTGTTTGGCAAAGGCTTGCCACCTGGCATGGATTCTAGAGTCTTTCTTCCCATGATAATTGCTTTTCCTGTGGTTATTTCCCTAAAAAACTTTTGATCTTGGGGAATCTTCACCAAGAGGTCACCCTGGTATCCTATGGCCCAATTCTTATCAACGGCTACAATTAAATTCACTTTATCCACCTCTTTAAAATATATTTAA
>CAZLPH010000066.1:0-11662 GCA_964561345.1 uncultured Candidatus Epulonipiscium sp. | reverse complement strand
CCCTACAACTATAGTTTCCTTCAACATTTTTAGTTGCCTCCTCTTTCTTCTCTTAATTGATTTGCTAACTCACTTAACTTTCGTAACCTGTGATTGACACCTGATTTTCCCACAGGGGGATTTAGTTTTTCCCCTAACTCTTTTAAAGTCGCGCTAGGATGTTCTAACCTATATCTAGAAATCTCCTCCAGATTACGCGGCAGTGATGATAAGCCTATGGTTCTTTCTACATAATTAATATCTTGAACTTGCCTAACAGCTGCCGATACAGTTTTATTAATATTGGCAGTTTCACAATTTACAAGCCGGTTAACATTGTTGCGCATTTCTTTAACAATGCGTATATTCTCCAGTTCCATAAGTGCTACATGGGCTCCCATAATGTTAAGTAAGTCTACAATTTGAGCGCCTTCTTTTAAGTATGCCACATAATTGTTCTTTCTCATAACTATTTTGGCATCCATGCCAAATTTATTAATGAGATTCCTTAAGCTAACCGCATACGGCTCATCTGCACTTACAAACTCAAGGTGGTAGCCTTTTTCTGGGTCACTAACTGATCCTGAGCCTAAAAAAGCCCCCCTTAAATATGCCCGCCTACAGCATACCTTTTGAACAGTTATAGGATTTATATCTTTTCGAACAACTCTTTTTGATATATCTTCTATTATACCCGTTGCTTGTAATATTTTCATGCAAACTTTGTGATCTGTAATATAAAGCATATATATTTGATTTTTCTTAAGGGCTTGGTTGCGTCTAAGTGATACTTCCGTATTTATTCTAAAAGTTTTCTTGATTAAAGTAAAGTACTTTCTGGCAACTGCTGCATTTTCGATTTGAAATTTAATGCTTGTTTTGCCATTTTCCTCTATTTTAATCTCTCCTGCCATTTGGATTAGGGCAGCTATCTCTGCAATTTTACAATGACGCGCTTCCCCTATATGCCTGGCTATCTCTTGTTTTACATCGCTTGAAAAGGACATTTTAACGCCTCCTCATTTTATTTTAATTAAATCAATAATTATTTTAGCTAGTTTTTCCGAATCATGTCTTATGACTTTTTTCTTTTCATTTATTTTCATAATAGGTGCTTCTATAATGGTTATATTTTCATCTTGAAACTCAAAGGGTTCAAAACCAATCATATCTGCGCCATCTTCTAAGTACATCTCCAGCCAATCCTTTGGTATTTCTTGAGAGTTTATAATAACCGTGTCAATAACACCTTTGCCTAAATAATGCTCTAATTCTTTAACATGGTCATAAACACCAAATCCCACTGTTTCACCTGGCTGAGTCATTATATTGCTAATATAGATAACTTTTGTTTTGGCTTTTTTGATGGCCATTGGTATGTCATGGACTAATAGATTTGGAATAATACTGGTGTATAAACTCCCTGGCCCTAAGACAATTGCATCAGCATTTTCTATGGCCTCTAGAGCATCTGGGGTTGGTTCAGGATTAATTGGGTCTAGAACAATATTTTCAATTCTGGCCTTGGTTTTCTTGGAATAATCCACAATCTGAATCTCCCCAACAACCCGCTTCCCATCATCGAAATAAGCTTTTAAGTTCACACTTTCTAAGGTAACTGGAATCACCCGGCCACTTATGGCTAGTACCTTTTCTGTTACCCGGACTGCTTCTTCAAAACTACCTGAAATTTCACTAAGGGCTGCCAAAAATAAATTTCCAAAGTTTTGCCCTGATAAAACACCCTCTTTAAAACGATATTGAAGTAACTTCTCCATCATTGGTTCAGTATTGGCTAGGGCTGCAAGGCAGTTTCTAACATCCCCTGGTGGTAGCATGTTCATCTCTTCCCTTAAAAGGCCTGAATTTCCACCATTATCACTAACAGTTACAATGGCCGTTAGATTTGGTGTCCATTTTTTAAGGCCCCTTAGCATAGTGGAGAGTCCAGTCCCTCCCCCTAATGCGACAATTTTCGGATCATTAGGGCTGTACATATTATTTTCCCCTTTTTTTGTCTTTCTCTATATCTCTATGCTGAATGTAGGCACTGTGTCCCTTTTTAATGAGATCTTCAAATAGTTTGTTCCCGATTGTGACAGACCTATGTTTACCACCTGTACAACCAATGCTAATGACTAATTGATTCTTTCCCTCATTTACATAGTTAGGTATTAGAAATTCTACCATATCCTCTAGTTTTTCTAAAAAATCCACTGATACTTGATTTTGCATCACATAGTCTTGGACGATTTTATCGTTGCCCGTAAGTGGTCTTATTTCCGGAATATAATATGGATTTGGCATAAACCTTATGTCAAATACTAAGTCAGAATCCATGGGTATTCCGTATTTAAAGCCAAATGTCACAACAGTAATCATTAGATTATTAAAATCTTCTTCTTGGACATAAACCTTACGAACAAGTTCTCTTACTTCTTTTGGTAATAGATTACTTGTATCTATAATCTCACTTGATCTTTCTTTTAGCTCTTTTAGTAAAAGCCTTTCCTTTGCAATTCCTTCTTCAATCCTGCCTGATCTTGCAAGAGGATGCGTTCTTCTTGTTTCTTTAAAACGTTTCATAAGAATTGCATCTGAGGAATCTAGAAAAAGAATGTCGTACTCATACCCTTGTGTTCTAATGGTTTCCAAACTTGAAAAAAGGTCTGTAAAAAGTTCTCCACCTCTTATATCAATTCCTAGGGCAACCATATTATATTTGTCTGCTTGCCCTAAACATAACTCTGTAAATGTTGGAATTAGGGCAGGTGGCAGGTTGTCGATACAATAGAAGCCATCATCTTCTAATGCCCTAATAGCCGTACTTTTTCCTGCTCCTGACATTCCAGTTACGATAATTAACTGCATGTTTTTCAGCTCTCCTTATGCTTTTGCTTGTGTTATCTTTTTACTTTTTTCTAGTCTTCACCAATAATTCTAAGTTCCGGGTGAAGGTCTTGGCCAAATACTTTTTTTACAGTGCACTGTATATGACCAATAAGCTCAATCACTTCTTTAGATGTTGCCTGGCCAAGATTAACGATAAAACCGCAATGTTTATCTGATACACCAGCATCCCCAATGCGGAATCCTTTAAGCTGGGCGTCCATTATGAGTTTGCCTGCATAATATCCTTCAGGTCTTTTGAATGTACTTCCAGCACTTGGAACTGTCAGTGGCTGCTTGGTTCTCCTTTGGTGGGCTAAATCTTTTATTTTAGCATTAATCTCCTGGTAATCGCCTTTTTCAAGGGCAATACGAGCCCCCACCACTATCATGTTACCTGTTTGGATTCTGCTCGTTCGATAACCCAGTTCTAGTTCCTCGTTACTCAGGGTTATTAACTTTCCGTTTTGATCAATGACATCAGCAGATATAATAACTTGTTTCATCTCTCCCCCATATGCCCCTGCATTCATATAAACAGCACCTCCTATGGTGCCTGGAATACCGTGTGCAAACTCAAATCCTGTTAGGCTATGGTCTAGAGTCGTGTTAGCCACCTTAACAAGGAGAGCCCCTGCCTGGGCATATAGCTGAGTTCCCTCTACTGTAATGGCATTCATATTCCTAAAAATATGAATCATCACCCCCCTATATCCCCCATCTTTTACCAGGAGGTTGCTGCCGTTACCTATTATAAAATAAGGGACCTTATTGTCTTTACAAACTTGCAAGGCAAATGTTAGCTGGGCCACTGTTGACGGGGCAACGTATATGTCTGCCGGCCCGCCTATTCTAAAAGAGGTATGGTTGTTCATAGGTTCATCTATTTTGATCATTTGCTCTGGTATTTGTTCTAATAATATCTTAGCAATTTCATTTTTATTCATAACTCAACTCCTTCTTCACCTATCTATTATAATATAGATTCGAATTAAATGGAATGGAAGTCTGGGTTATATATGAAATTCTGCCCTACTTCCCCTTTGTGTGGTCACAACTTCAAGCCTTGCACCAATTCTTTCCTTTAATTCCGGCACATGAGAAATAATCCCAACAAGGCGGCCACTTTTTTGCAAGTCAATTAGGGTTTTAATAGCAGCATCTAAAGACTCTGTGTCTAAGGTTCCAAACCCTTCGTCAATAAATATGGTATCTAAGGAAATCCCTCCGGCATAAGACTGAACCACGTCTGCAAGACCTAAGGCAAGTGATAGGGAAGCCATAAAACCTTCCCCACCTGATAGGGTACGGACATGGCGTTTCTTTCCTGTGTAGGTGTCTAGAACCTCAAGGTCAAGGCCCGATTGGGCCGATAGTCTTTCCCTATTATCCGACCTATAGAGTTCATAACGGTTATTGGACATTAAGCTTAACCGCTCATTAGCCCGGATTAACACATCTTCAAATAGAGAGCTTTGGATAAAGCGCTCAAAAGAAAGGCCTTTGATGTTTTTCCCTCTAACAGCATCATATAGGGTGCCAACAATGGCATATCTTTTTTCTTTATCCATAATCTGTTTGGTAGATTTTTGGATTGTGTTCATTTGCATCTTATTGTGTTCTATTTCTAAGGTAATGGTCTGGTGTGACCTGCCTAATGTGTCTTTGGTTTTTTCTAAAGCACCATACTTATCTTCAAGTTCTTTAATATCAACTAGGACACTATCCTTGGTTTCTTCTTGACGTTTTTTATACTGGCCTTCTATGGCACTATACAAATTCTGGTAGGCCTTGATTTCCTTATTAAGCCCCTCAAGCTCATCCTGTGACTTATAGGCATCCTTATAGGCTTCAAGGGTTTCAAACCCTGCTTTTTCCCGCTGGTCTTTAAAGTCCTTGCTGTCATTATCATATCTTATGATGGCTGCTTTAAGCTGAGCTTTTTTTTCTTTGTCTGTTGTTTCTAATTGGGTTTTCTTTATTTTAATTTTTTCTAGTTCTAGTATTGTATTATTGTGAATTTCCTTTTGTCTTTGAATTGTTCTCTCTAGATTATCAATGTAATCATCCAGGGCTTTGGGGACCCTTAATTCTTCTGGTATTTCCTTTTTAATGTGATCTATTTGGGTCGTTAAAACTGTAAATCTATCTGAATTTTCTTTGCCTGATTCTTGTAAATCCACTAGTTCTTTATCAACTTTTATTATTTCTTCCTTCTCTTTTATAACCTTTTCCTGGATTTTTTCAAGGGCCACTAAAGTTTTCTTGGTACTTGTTTTTTCTTTTTCAATTACTTTATAGGCCTTTTCTATTTCCTCAAGGGGTGTCTGGGCGTAGCTAGCAAGTATTTCTTTTTGAGCATTAACTTGGTCTGCGTTTCCCTTACCTTCTGTTGTAATTTCTGCTAATTTTGTTCTTGTTTCTTGGAATAAAACCTGCGCCTTATCTAGGGCTTCCTTTTTCTGTTCTAATTCTTTTTCCGTGGGCATTTGTGCCGTTATGATTGCTGGATTTGGGTGATGCTTTGAGCCGCACACTGGGCAGGCCTGGTCTTCTTTAAGATTTCTAGCAAGTTCTCCTGCCTGGCCTTTAACCCAGGCTTGAAGCATGGTGTTATGCCCTTGGCTAACCTTTGCATACTGGCTACTAGCCACTTTTAAGCTTGCACTTATCTTTTGATAGTTAATTTGAAGCTCTTTATGTTTTTCTTCTAGTTTTACCAATTGTCTTTTTTGAACCAAGGTTACTGATAACTTCTCTGACTCTAATTCTTCTTTTCTAAGTTTATCATTTAAAATCTGCCTCTGATTAAGGCTTTCCTCAGCTTCTTGTATGGCTTTATCCATGGTTTCTTTTTGGTCTTTTAAAGCCTTTTGCCTTTCTAGTGCCTTATCTATTTCTTTTTTTACCATGGTTTTATCTGCCTCTAACCTAATTAACTTGGTAGATTTAGGCCTATATTCTTCTAGAGCCTTGGTAAGGCTTTGTTCCCATTTTTTTGTTTCTAGCTCCTGGACTTTACACTTTTCCACTTGAGCTGTTACTTCTTTATATGTTACTTCTAAGCTTTCTATTTCTTTTTTTACCTTTAGGACATCTTTTGTAATTTCTTCTTGTTGAAGAGCTAGATTATTTATGTACTGCTCTTTTGTCTGTAAGGGAAGTGCTTTTTGACCAAGATAATACTGGTTTTCTTTGTCTTTATAGACTTTTTCTTGGCTTATTAGCGCATCATACTGAACTTTAAGCTTTTCTTTATCAATGTGTTTTTCATTATTATTAATGGCTACTGTCATTTGAGTTGACATCTTTCTTAGATCCTCATCTAAGGTTTTAATTTCCTCTAAAATCTTATTGCTTTCCTCTTCCTGGGTTTTTCTTAAAGTTTCTACTTCTGCCATAACCTGGCTTGTGTCGATATTTTCTTTGTCTATTAATGCTTCTAGTAATGTGTCTGGCCTGTATTTTATGTTCTTAATTTGCTCTTTGCGGCGCTCCTTAATAGAGGCCACTTCATTTTTAAGAGCTCGCTCTTCATCCCGGATTTTATCTTCCACACGTCTGTATTTTCTGGTCTGGAATATTTCTCCCAAAATCTTTTGGCGCTCTTCACTTTTAGCCACTAAAAGCTTCCTAAACTGGCCCTGGGGAATAATGATAACTTGCCTAAACTGATCAGCATCAAAACCAATTAGGTCAATAATCTTATCTTTTACTTCGTTTACACCAGCTGCCAATGGCTCTTCCTTGCCTAACTCATAGACCCAGGCTTTTGGCATTTGGTCTGTAAACCCTTCTCCAACTTTCTTAGGTCTTTCTTGGCCAGGAATACGGTGGACAAGATATGCCTCTTGCCCTACTTTGAAAGTGAATTTAACCTGGGTTAGCTGGTCATCTTTTGCAAAATGACTTCTCATATTACCAGGTTCTCTTTCATTTCCACTGGTTTCTCCGTATAGAGCAAAGCAAATGGCATCAAGTATGGTGGTTTTCCCCCCACCAGTTGAGCCGTGAATTAAAAACATATTGGCATCCTTAAGTAGCCTAAAGTCTATTTCCTGGACCCCTGCATAAGGCCCAAAGGCTTCCATTTCTAATATAAGAGGTTTCACTTTATCACTCCCTTTCTACTTCTCTTGTAATGGTTTCAAAAACCGACTTATGTTCATCGGTAAATTCTTCTCCTGTTACATGAGTAAAAAAATCATCAAATAGGGAGCCTATGCTCATCTTGTTAAAATTACTATAATTTATATCTCCCTTACCAACTTCTTGCTGCTTCTCTAGGAAAGTTCGTTTCATACCAATTGCGTTAGGGTAGACAGACCTTATCTTTTCCATGGGGTCTAAAAGGGCCCCCTCATCTTCAATAATAGCCATGACATAGTCCTGATCATAGGCATCTTCTCTGCCAGCGGCTAAAATATCTTCTAGTAATCCTTTCACTTGACGAACATCCTTCGGCGCCTTAATACTAATAGCCTCATGGGTTACAACCCCGTCTCCACCTATTTCCACCATATAAACAGACTTTTTCTGTGTTGCCTCTGATATGGAATACTTCATTAAGGATCCGCTGTACCTAATAAATTCTTCCCCGGCACGTTGTGGGGCATGAAGGTGCCCAAGGGCCACGTAGTTAAATGGCTTAAAATGACTGGATTTAACCATATCTGTCCCCCCTATGGAAAGTGGCCTTTCTGAGTCCGAGTGGATCTGACCACCTTGAACATAGGCATGGACTAGGACAACACTTCGCTCGTCACCCTTTTCCTCTAAAATACGACCTATAATAGCCTCAAAGGCATCGTCATGAGTCCTAATGGTGTCCACGCCGTACCAGGCCCTAATATAAGCTGGGTCCGTATAAGGAATCACATAAAATGCCACTTGCCCGTGGCCATCTTCTAAAATAATTTTCTCATATCCCTTTTTAGACTTCCCTATTATGTGCAGGTTATTCTCCGAAAGTAACTTGCTCCCAAACTGAATTCGCTCCGCACTATCATGGTTACCTGCCATGGCAATAATAGGAATTCCTAGGTCCATTAGAACCGATTGGGTAAATTCACTAAATAATTCTACAGCTTCTACTGGGGGGATGGCCCTATCATAAATGTCCCCTGCTATAATTAAGGCATCGGGCCTTTCTTTTGCAAGAATTTCTTTTAAATCGTCTAGAACGATACGTTGATCTGGGGTCAGATGAACACCGTGGAGAATTTTTCCTAGGTGCCAATCTGATGTATGGATAAATTTCATGGTTTTTGACTCCTCTCTTGGTGCCTGTCCCCACTTTACTTGGGTGAAGTGGGGACAGGCACTCTTTGCTTTATTATATCATAGATCCCAGAAGATTTAAGGTGCAAAAAAGCGCCTACTTAGGCGCCTTTTGCTGTTTTATTTAAATGCGTTCAATATATTCTTTTGTACCTGGGTTGCATGTGCACGTGTTGTAAATCCTGCTGGATCAAAGTTACCGTACCCATCTCCACCCATAAGCATGGTCCTTGAATTCTTGAATATCTGCTTCTTCATTAACTAACTAGCTTAAATTATTTGTTAGTTTCCCCCGCAGTTTAACCCCACCGATAATAAATATTATCCCCAAAATACCTGATCTTATCCACTTCTCTATCTCATAAATAGAACCGTTGTGATCAGAGCCAAATCTCCTATACAAAAACTCCCTCAAAAGACTTAGGCCTACATTATCAATTAAAATATATATGCCGACTATTATAAGGGTATAGACCCCTACTCTATAGTAATCTACAGACTTTACTTCCCCGTTATTTCTTATGTTAAACCAGCCAAGTAACTCCAAGTCACTATCATTAGGTTCTGCCATACTATTTCGTTTGTGCATAGCATCAAATATACTATAAGCAATGAGTATGGGTATCAAAAAAGCTAAGCTATGAAAAATATAAGCAAAGGATGAAATAGCAGCAATTACTGAAAATAAGAGCATCAACTGAACGCCTTGCTTCATAAAACCTAAGTACATATGCCCCCCACCTGGGTAGCATGAAAATATCACTGTAAAAAACTTACTTTTCTTTTTTACTTGTTCCATTAAAATCCCTCCATATTATCTTGTTTGTTACGTGGTTTACATTTTCCGAAACCATATCTATGGCTTTAAATGACTTTTCTATGCCTTTTGGGGCATAATCAATGGTTTTATCTAGCCATCCTGCAGAATAAAGCCCCATGGCAATACATGCTGCTGTGGCGTATGCAACCATAATCTGCTTAGTATTTAAAGGTATTTTCAGCTTTTTCATACAATCTTTTTTAACATGTAAAGGCGCAGGAGATATATTAGCCTCTACGCACTGAGCGTAATAATCTAAACATTGACCACAATCATACAAATGCTGAGTCATTTTTAAATGGGTATTTTCATCTAGTTTATCATCATAATAATTAGTCCAATTTTGCCTATTATATTTATGTGAATGTGCTATAACCTTCCGCCTCCCATCTTCTTTTAATAATTTTCTTACCGCGGTAAAGCCTTGACTCAACAGCTCTAACTGTAATATTTTCTTCCTCAGAAATTTCCAAATAACTTTTATTTTCTATATAATATTTTTTGATAACATCCCTATATTTAGGTGGTAACCCTTCACATGCGGATAGTAATTTCTCCTGCTGGTCTTTTTGAAAAAATAAACTCTCCGGTGTGTCTAGAGCACTAGGAAGTGAAATGGACTCTTTGTATAGATCAAGTGAAATAGTCCTTTCTTCTTCACGGGTCCTTTTCCGGATATAGTCAATGGACGTATTGGTTGCAATTCGGCTAATCCACGTTTTAAACCCTTGATGATTATAAGTGCCAATAGATGTGTATATTTTAATGAAAACATCTTGGGTAATATCAGCCGCCGTATGGGGATTTCTTACAATACCGAGACATAGGGAATATATGTAGTCCTGGTATTCATCAATTATTTCTTCAAACTTCTCCGTATTTCCTCTTTGTACTTGTTCTATTGTGGCTTTCTCGGCAATTTTCCTTCCCCCTTGTATATTGTATTTTTTTACTTGGTGATTACCCTTACACATATATAGACGATGTAGAATAGAAAAACCCTGCAAAACTTTAAAATTGTTATTGGCAAATATATCTGGCCTTATAATATCTCTTTCTCCTGGATAAACTAAAAAGGAATTCAAAACAAAAGGTGGTGAAGATTAATGGCGTCTCCAAAAATGGAAGTGAAGTGTAGCGTTGAAAACTGTCATTATAATAAAAATGAACGGTGCCATGCTAGTGCTCTTGAGGTGAATCCTGTAATGGATGGTGAAGTCGAAACATCAGATGAGACAAGTTGTCATACATTTAAGCCAGATGACGGGAATTATCGTTAAAATAAATAGGATTAACAAAGAGCCAACACCTATTTTAGTTTACTTAAAGTAGGTGTTGGCTCTTTACAATTATCTTATTATGCTTCCTTACTAAACAATGTACGGAAGAAACTCTTAATAGCATCTAAAATCTTCTGTAGTAATGATCTTACTTCTTCATTATTCCTTATAACATCATCTATTTTTTTACCAATGTCTTTAAGCTGACTGGTAATTTGCTCCTTATCCAAGTTTAACCCGCCGATTTTCTCCATTAATTTAGCCATGTTTTCTGTTTGATCAGCATTCAAATTAATATTCAAATCACCGGCGATATTTATAATAACTTGTTTAATAGCCTCAAGGTCTTTAATATCTTTTGAGATAATTTCTTCTTTAACTTTTCTCATAAGGGTTCCAGCTTCTTCTTGTCCGATTTCTTCCCCTAGTTCTCCTGTTTGGAAAACTTCTTCGTTGGCGACTTTCTTTTGCTCTTCGCTTATTTTTGTCCCTGTGGCTACTTCAAAAGCCTTAAGAATGCCTGTTAAGGCACCTGTTCCTGAAACTGGGAAAGGGGCTGCTGCAATAATCTTAGCATCTTTTACACCTGCGGTTATTAGGGCACTTTGGTACATGTCCTTGCTCACCCAGGATATGTTATGGGTTTGAACGCTAATGCCTGTTCCTTCATCTAATAGCCCCACATAGGCTGAAGAAATTGTTTTGGTCCCTAACTGGGCCTCACTAGCAACGCCTTCTAGGTACTGTCTTTCTTCTTGATTATTGACTTCTATTAGGGTTACTTCGTCTTTTTCCACACCAAATAACTCAATCATTTGCTTTTTTTGATCTTTGGTTAAATCTTTGCCCAAAGTTACAACCTGTGTGGTATCTGCATAAACCATTACATTCAAGCTTAAAATTATTGTTAAAATCATTGCTATACTTGTTTTTAGTTTGTGTTTTCTCATTTTTCACTACTCCTTAATTTTGTATTACTACTTATTATACCATATTATAGTGTATACTAGTCCGTTTTTTTTGGCGTACACTTCATTAACAATGGCATCTACCACTTAATAGACGTTATTCCTATCAAAATCGTTCCATTTATAATGTCTATTCTAATTGACACAACCTATTTTAAATTTCTGTTTTGCAAATTGACACAATAATATTTTTTATGTTACCCTACTAGAGTAATATTTTTATTATTACATATAATAAGGTAAATAAAATACAAAAGGAGAACAAAATGAGTACAAAAACAGAAGAAGAACGAAAACAGAAAATAGAACAAGAAACGGGAAATGAGAAACTCTATTCCCGAAACTTTACTAAATTCGGCCTAGATATGAATATCTTTGTATCAGTTGTTACGGCACTTTTAGTTCTGGGATTTGTTATTTTTACACTTACCATGCCAACAAGGGCA
>CAZLPH010000065.1:0-11706 GCA_964561345.1 uncultured Candidatus Epulonipiscium sp. | reverse complement strand
AATCCAGAGGTTAAAGAAACTTTTGTTAAGCGTAGTGCTATTATTAAAGAAATTAGGAATTTCTTAGATAACCGTGACTATATTGAGGTAGAAACACCAGTTCTACACTCAATTGCAGGGGGAGCAGCAGCACGCCCATTTAAGACACATCACAATTCATTAGACCTTGATATGTACCTTCGTATTGCACTTGAACTTCACCTTAAGCGCTTAATTGTAGGTGGTTTTGATAGAGTATACGAAATTAGCCGTGTCTTCCGTAATGAGGGTATGTCTGTGCGCCATAACCCAGAATTTACACTTTTAGAGCTTTATGAAGCCTATACAGACTACCACGGTATGATGGAACTGACAGAAGACTTAATAAGAACAGTAGCCCAAAAGGTTTTAGGAACAGCACGTATTACATTTAACGACATTGAAATTGACCTTGAAAAACCATTTGAGCGTTTAACAATGGTAGAGGCAGTTAGAAAATATGCAAAGGTAGACTTTGATGTAATTAATACATTAGAAGAAGCCAGAGACTTAGCCAAAGAGCATAATGTAAACATAGAGAAACATTATCTAAAGGGTGATATTCTAAATATGTTCTTTGAAGTATTTGTTGAAGAGCATTTAATTCAGCCAACATTTATTATGGATCAGCCAGTAGAAATATCCCCACTTGCAAAACGTAAAACGGATAATCCGGATTACACAGAGCGTTTTGAACTATTTATTGTTGGTAGAGAATATGCAAACTCATTCTCAGAGCTTAATGACCCTGTAGATCAAAGATCCCGTTTTGAGCGTCAAGATGAGCTAAGAGCAGCTGGAGATGACGAAGCGACCGAACTAGATGAGGATTTTTTACATGCTTTAGAGTATGGTATGCCACCAACAGGTGGTCTAGGTATAGGCGTTGACCGTTTGGTTATGCTTCTAACAGATTCGTATTCTATAAGGGATGTTCTTTTATTCCCAGCAATGAAACCATCTAAATAATAATACTTATACAAAGACAGCCTCACTACTAGTAGTGAGGCTGTCTTTGTATAAAATAAGGAGAAAGGGATAATACTATTAGATAAAATAGTCGAATCCATGAGAAAGATATGATATAATGAAAATCATCCATGGGAAATTCAAATAGGAGTAGGTTGTACAATGAGACGATTTAAGAAGAAGCCATATAGAATAAAAGTTAAGCCATATAAAAGTTACAGAAGAAAACCTAAAAGGATGAAGTTCTTTTTTCTAGGTTTATTATGTGTGCTTATAGGCATTATAGCCCTAGCTTATATCCTGCCCAATGAAGGAATTGTACCATGGAAACCACTTTTTAAGATAGAAGGATTTAAGCCTAAGGTATCTAAAGGTGTAATGCCTTTAACAGGCTACACCACTGTGCCAGAAACGGATTATGTTTTACATCATGAGCCCCTTCAGATAAAGGGAATTTATGTAAGTGGTAATCGTGCGGGATCTGACCAACTAGATGACCTAATTGAATTGTGTAAACGCACAGAAATTAATGCTATGGTTATAGATGTTAAAAGTGACCATGGCCATTTGACATTCGCAGTGGATAATAATATTATTAAGCAAGCTGGCATAATACCACAATCAGTACCCATCAAAGACATCCGTGCCTTGATGGCGAGATTACAAGAAAATAATATATATCCAATTGGAAGAATTGTAACCTTTAAGGACAATATCATAAGAGAAACCCATCCAGAATACATGGTTACTAAGAAGAATGGTCATTTTTATCAAAGCAATGAACCAGGCAACCAGAAGGCAACCTGGCTAAATCCATATAACAAAGAAGTGTGGGAATACATATTAAATATCGCAAGAGAAGCAGCCGCCGTAGGATTCAAAGAAATACAATTTGATTATATCAGGTTCCATGAAGGTATGTATGAAAGCGAGATTGACTTTGGAGAAGCATCAATAGGTAAAAATAAAACACAGATTATTTCTGAATTTACCAAGTACATAGTAGAAGAATTGCATAAAGAAGGTGTTTTTGTGTCAGCAGATGTATTCGGTGCTATTATTACAAGCCAATTAGATGCAGATACTGTGGGGCAAGACTATGTTGAGATGGCTAGATACCTTGATTTTATATGCCCTATGGTCTACCCATCTCATTATGCAGACGGATCTTTTGGTATAGAAAATCCAGACTTAGACCCTTACCAAATCTTGCTAGGATCTATGCTGGCTTCAAACATGCAGTTAAAAGAAATAGGAGAAGAAGAGCATAAGGCCATTGTTAGACCGTGGTTGCAAGACTTTACGGCATCTTGGATGCGTCACCATCAAGTATATGGCCCAGACCAGATAAGGGAGCAAATAGATGGGGTGTATGATGCAGGGCTTGACCAGTGGTTGTTATGGAATGCCTCTAACAGATATACAGAAGGTGGATTATTAGCAAAATAAAGGATGTGAGAAGTTGGTAGATAAAGAAGAAATAATTTTAATGACCAAGTTAGCCTTACATGAGAAAAGGCATGGAAAACAAGATAAGCAAAGAAGTTCATATTTTAAGTGGGACTATATATATATAAACAATTGGTATACCAGATTTGCAGTAGGTG
Source organism: uncultured Candidatus Epulonipiscium sp. (assembly GCA_964561345.1). Classification (GTDB taxonomy): domain Bacteria; phylum Bacillota; class Clostridia; order Lachnospirales; family Cellulosilyticaceae; genus JAAYSX01. Next base: position 9,112 of record CAZLPH010000065.1, on the reverse strand, counting down.
TTGCCATTGCCATTGTAATTTCTTGGATGATTTTAACGGATGTCTATATCAAAGAGATTATTCCCCTATTTGATATAGACTTGGGCCAATATTTATTTAAGTATATCCTAGGTTTTGTTTTATCAATACTAGCATACACAGGGTTCTCTACCCTTGTTTTTAATAAAAGATATGAAGAAACACAAAAAAGATTAAAAGAGTGCCAAAAGATAATGAAAGAATTAGATCGCTACCAACATGCAAAGCAATTAAGGGAGGAGGGGTTAAATGACACCCTTTAGTGAATTACTACAAGTTCGGAATGAGATTATTAAATTCTATAAAAAACAAGAGCGTTTTATTGCGCCAATTTTAAAATTTTTAATCACTATAAGTGTTCTCTTTGTGATCAGTAATTCTATTGGATATGCAAAACCCTTATCCAAAATGGTGGTTATGGTAATAATGGGTCTAGTAGGCGTATTTTTGTCACCACAACTGATTATGTTACTCTTTATTTTGGTAACATCACTACATGCCTTAGCAGGATCTTTAGAGGCAGGATTAATTGTGTTTGCCTTGCTACTTATGGTCTATCTTTTATTTATAAGGTTATACCCAGTTGAAAGCTTATTTATTGTTGCTACAATTATGGCCTACAAACTTCATATACCTTATATAATACCTTTAGTTGCAGGACTATTTAGTTCTTTAGCAACCATTGTATCGTTGATAATAGGGATTGCTATATGGTATAGTGCCCCACAGTTTATAACCATGATGGAGGGGCAAAGTGCAGAAATAGCCGATATAGTAAGTGTTATTAATGCTAAAATTACAACGTTGCAAGGAATATTTAAAAATGATCAGACACTATTAGCTAGTATGGTTATACTAGCCGCCGTGCTTTTAACGGTGCATATTATACGAAAGCAAAACATTGATTTTGGAGAATATATAGCTATTTTAGTAGGAACTGTCATGACCCTAGTAGGATTTTTATTTGCCGTTATACTACTTAAGGTAGATGTTGGTATAGGGGGGCTAATGATATCTGCTATTGTTTCAGCCATCATTGCCACCATAGCGCAATTTTTCGCAAAGGCAGCAGATTATTCTAGGGCAGAAACTGTCCAATTTGAGGATGAGGAAAACTACTACTATGTAAAGGTTGTTCCAAAGATTAATGTGAAAGATTCAAAAAGACAAATACAATATAATTATACAAAGGATGATATGGATTTTGAAGACCAAAAAAAACAGCTTTAAATAGAAGAAAAAATATGCCCTAGTGTAATAAACATGATATAATAAATTAATAACAACCTAAAAGTAAGATAAAGAAAAGGGGTTTTGTCATTGTTGAATTCTTTTGGAGAAATATTTTCAAAGATATCCTTTTTAAATATCCCCCATATAGGCATCAGTGATGTTATTGATATTATTGGGGTGGCATATTTAATTTATAAAGTAATAAGCTGGATTAAAGATACAAGGGCCTGGTCACTTTTTAAAGGTGTTGGAATGGTTATTCTACTTGCCCTAACTGCATATATGTTTGAATTACATACAATTTGGTGGATTCTTTCTAATTCATTGCCAGTAGGCGCCATTGGTATGGTTATTATCTTTCAACCTGAACTAAGAAGAGCCCTAGAACAGTTGGGACGAGGGAAGTTTTTGGCTTCTCTAGCTGGACTTGAAACTGAGAGAGGTCGGACGGTATTAGCCGAAGAAACAATTAATGCTATTGTAAGAGCGGTATTTAAGATGGCCCAAGTAAGAACTGGTGCCCTTATTGTTATTGAAAAAGAAACAAAACTTGGGGATGTAGAACGTACGGGAATTATTCTAGATGCCGTTGTGAGTAGCCAGTTACTAATTAACATATTTGAAGATAAGACACCCCTTCATGATGGGGCGGTTATTATCAGCAATAACCGTATTTCAGCAGCCACATGCTTCTTGCCCTTAACAGACAATCAAGAAGTTAGCAAGGCTTTAGGGACGAGACATAGGGCGGCTATCGGTATTTCTGAAATATCTGATGCCATTATTATTGTTGTGTCAGAGGAAACAGGAACCATATCAGTGGTTCAAAATGGAAATATTCAAAGGGGCATTGATACTGAAAGCTTAAAAAGAAGGTTAACAACACCAGTTTCGGGGAAAAACAAAATAGAAACAAGATTAAGATTTTGGAAAGGACGGAATAAAAATGAGTAAATTCTTTTCCAAGAATATAGTATGGAAGAGCGCTTCCCTTGTATCGGCATTGCTGTTGTGGATATTTGTTATTAATATTCAAAACCCACCTCAATCTTATGATATGAGAAATAGAACCATATCCTTTAGAGGAATTGATTTGTTAGATAACAAAGGATATGTTATTAAAAACGAAACAGCCCTTAGAGAGCAAAAAGTAAGGGTAATTGTTAAGGGCCCACGCCTGCAAATTGAGAAAATAAGAAGTAATCCGGAGCTCATAGAAATTAAAGTTGATATTACAAAGTATGTAAATAATATATCAGCTAATATGGATATGGTGGCACCTGTTATACCCATAGATATTAATGTTCCTCTTGGTTTAACCATTGTAGAACAATCACCTAAGAATCTAGAGGTTATATTTGAACGGGAAAAAACTGTTACAAAGAAGATAGAATATGTTATTAATGGCGGGTCCAACAAAGAATACGAAACCCTTACACCTAAAATTGTCCCTGAAACCATAGATGTTTGGGGTGCAGAATCTTACATGGATGAAATAGAGACGGTTAGGGTAGATATTGATGTTGAAAATTTCTCAGAAGATGTTTTGACCTATGAAACACCCATTAAGGTTTATGATGCAGCAGGTAAAGAACTTGTAGAATTAAAAAAATCCCATAGTAATGCAGAAGTAACATTGCCAATTGGTAAGAAGAAAACAGTCCCGTTAGAAATGCAATTTGTAGGACAACTTCCAGAAGGTTTTATTCAAACAGCCGTGGGTGTGTATCCACAAAATATTACGATTATTGGAAAACCCACATTGATTGACAGTATTACATCAATTAAGTTAGCAGAAATATCCTTAGAAAATATTATTGAAACATCCAAGATTAATGCCAAATTTATACTACCACCTGGTATTAGTTATTTAGATCGTATTGATAACAGTGCAGCTGTTACAATCCAGGTAAAAGAACAATCTATCTATGACTACAGTCTAGATTTGTCTAAGGCTAAAATAAATATGCTTAATGAACAAGAAGACTTTGAGTATGAAATTATAGACAGTGAAATTCAAGTTAAAGTTAAATCTTTAGCAGAGAATTTATTAAGTATGAATTCCAAGGATGTTAAAGTAGAGATTGATTTAAGTGGTTATAGTCCAGGAGAGTATGACCTGCCAATTGAATTAGAGTTCCCACCAGAGATTATCCTTGTTGAAGAGCCAATGCTTACAGTAAGGGTAATAAAGAAGGAGCCAGAAGAAGTAGAGCCAGAGTTGGGACCAGAATTTGACTTAGGATTCGATCCCAGCTTAGAAATAGATCCAGGCTTAGAACAAGAATCTAATACAAGTGTAGAAGAATAAGACAAGCAGACATGTTAGTGTCGAGAAGGAAGAGGACATAAAATGGGGAAATTATTTGGAACAGATGGTATAAGAGGGATTGCAAATACTGAACTTACAGGAGAACTAGCTTATGATGTTGGAAGAGCTGGTGCCTATGTATTGACAAAAAAGAAAAAACGTCAACCTAAGATACTAGTAGCAAGAGACACCCGTATTTCAGGTAGTATGTTAGAAGCAGCTCTCGTTGGAGGAATTTGCTCTGTTGGTGCTAATGTTATATCAATTGGTGTTGTACCAACGCCGGCTATTTCTTTTTTAACTAAAATATTAGATGCAGATGCAGGGGTTATGATATCAGCTTCACATAATCCTTTGGAATACAATGGCATTAAGTTTTTTAATAGAGAAGGTTATAAGCTAAGTGATGACTTAGAAAAAGAAATAGAGCAAATTATCCTATCTCAATCAGGGGCAGGACCACTTCCTACAGGGGAAGACATTGGGACATGGGAGTCAGACCATAGCTTAATTGATTTATATGTAGATCATGTATGTAGCACCATTCCAGGAGACCTTAAAGGAATTAAAGTGCTTATTGACTGTGCAAATGGAGCGGCCTTTGAAGTTGGCCCTAGGGCACTGGAAAAGCTAGGGGCAGATGTAGAGGCAATCCACTATAAGCCGAATGGTATTAATATTAATAAATTATGTGGTTCTACTCATATGGAAGACCTAAAATGCCAAGTTGTAGGCCGGGGGGTTGCCGCAGGTATTGCCTTTGATGGTGATGCAGATAGGTGTTTGGCAGTAGATGAAAAGGGACAGTTTATTGATGGGGATCAAATACTAGCTATTTGTGCCCTAGATATGAGGCAAGGTGGTAGACTTAACAAAGATACGCTTGTAACCACGGTTATGAGTAACCTAGGCCTAAACCTTATGGCCAAGGAGAATAATATAGAATTGAAACAAACAAGGGTTGGCGATCGTTATGTTTTAGAAAGAATGATCAAGGACGGTTATAATATCGGCGGTGAGCAATCAGGTCATGTTATATTTTTAGATCATAACACAACAGGTGATGGACTAATTACAGCCATACAACTACTCTATATTATGAAGAAAACAGGAAAAAACCTTTCAGAACTATCACAGGTAATGGAGGTTATGCCCCAAGTACTTGTGAATGCAAGGGTTAAAAATGAACATAAGCATGACTATATTGAAGACTTAGAAATAAGAGAAGAAGTCAAAAAACTAGAAGCTAGATTTGGAGAAGAAGGCCGTGTTCTCATTAGACCATCTGGGACAGAACCTTTGATAAGAGTAATGATTGAAGGAAAGGATGAAAAAGAAATGATGAAATACGCAACAAAGCTAGCAGAGTTTATGGAAGAAAAGCTAGGCTAAAGCTAAGAAAGACAGGGGCATATACCCTGTCTTTTATTATATAAAAAAGGAGAGATAAGATGGAGCATGTAAAAGAGCAAGCACTAGTTTTGCTAGTAAGGTACGGGTTTAAGCTTGTAGGGGCCTTGCTGCTATTAATCATTGGCTTTGCAATTGTAAATTTAGTCATAAGAACCCTAGATAAGACACTGACGAAAGGAAGAATTGATAGATCGCTTCACTCTTTTATAAAGTCGGTTTCTAGTTTTGGATTAAAAGCTGTGGTTGTTATAGTCGCTGCCACTATCATTGACATACCACCTACTGCATTTATTGCGATTTTAAGTGCAGCGGGTCTAGCCATAGGGCTAGCCCTTAGGGATAGTCTTGCTAATTTTGCAGGAGGCGTACTAATATTAATCTTCAGACCTTTCAATGTAGGAGATTTTATTGATATTGGCGGCTATTCCGGGACAGTTAAAGATATACAGTTACTATATACGGCTTTAAATACGACTGATAATAGGCGGATTACCATTCCAAATGGGGAGTTAGCCAATGGGAAGATTATCAACTATTCTGTAGAAGATAGGCGCAGAATAGATTTGGTTTTTGGTGTTAGTTATGATGATGACATAGAAGAGGTTAAAGAAATTTTGACTAGGATTGTGGCAGCCCATCCACTAACCATTAAAGAACCAGAGCCTACCATTAGGGTTGCCGCTTACCAAGAGAGTTCTATAGATTTTACCGTTAAAGTATGGTGTAAAAGAGAAGATTACTGGACTATTTATTATGATTTGCAAGAACAAGTTAAAATTACTTTTGATAAAGAAAATATTTCAATTCCTTTCCCGCAAATAGATATAAATATAGGCCAAGACTTTAAGAACTAGGTTAGATATAACTTAAAAGGAGTCAGGTATGATAGGAGATATAATTAAAGAACAAAGGTTGAAAAAAAACATGACCAGAAAAACCCTAGCAGAGGGAATATGTACAGAAAAATATATTTACCTTATTGAAAGAAATGAAAGAAACCCCTCTGCCCAAATGGTCAATAATTTTAGCCAGAGATTAGGCATAGACCTATTTGAGTACTATGAGCTTTTAGACCATAAAGATAAAAACTTAGTCTACCAATATAAGGCAGAATTTGAAAGATATATAGCATTAGGAGATATAGAGGCATTAAAAAGAGAAAGCCTTAAAGCATCCAAACTAGAAGACTTTCAGAAAGAGCCTTTGTGCTATGATATAATGGTTATAGAATTTATATATGAGGCCTTAATTGAAGGCCAAACCAGTGATGTCATAAAAAAAGTAAATAATATTTTAAAGATTAAACAATTAAACATTGATCCTATAACCTTAATAAATGCCTATGTGGCTTTATCTACTTGTTACCAGATGGAAGGACAACTAATCAAAGCCAAAGAAGTCATAGAATTAGCATATGACATGATTAGGGATAAAACGGAGTTATCAAGTTACAACACAGTAATCATTAGCGTGTTAATATCTATGACTTCTCTTTTATATCATAGCAAGGAATATGAAGAACTAATAAAATATAGTGATAGCTTAATAGCATTTCAAGAAAAAAATAGTGAATATAATAGAATATATTACGTGGATTTTTACCTTTCTATTGCTTATTATAAAACGAATAAAGTTATTAAATCTAAGGAGCATTTTATGAGGGGTCTTTACTCAGCCTTACTATTTAAAAACAAGTGGGATATAACCTTTATTATTTCAATGGAGGAGTTTAGCGAAGTTGCAAAAGGTCTAACTATAAACCAGTATTTACTAGATCAACTTTATAGCATAGAATCTGAGTAACAATTGTTCCATATCTTTTCAAAAGCATACATCATATAATTACGATGTATGCTTTTTTATTTGTTCTATAGGAGATAACTAAGGAGGAGCTAATGGGCTCATTTTATGAAATAATTAAGGAAAATCAGGTAAATCCAGCCAAAGCCTTTATTCACAGTGTAGAAACAATAGAGATGCACTGGCATGGGGAGATGGAGATTATAGTTGTATTAGAGGGATCTATTAATGTAAGGAAAAATAATAAGCTTTATTTGCTAAAGGCAAATGATCTAATGTTAATTAATAGCCAAGAGGTACATAGTTTAATTAAAACAAACGAGGATAATATTTTATTAGCACTGCAGATTAATAAAGAACTCCTAGAGCGGTACTACCCTAAACTTGGCCAAATGAGATTTGATTGTAAGTCCTTTAACCATCACAGGAATGACCAAGGTCCCTTTGATATTATAAGGCATTACTTAGCCAAACTAGTATGGGATACAAATAAAAAGGGGGAGGGTTATGAGCTCCTTGTTGCTAGCCATACCTATAGGCTAATAGAACATATTATTAGTCATTGTCCTTACACTAAAATAGAGCCTGACCATGTAAAAAATATAAGCCGTGATACCCAAAGGCTTCAAAATATCATAAGCTTTATTGATAAAAATCTAGAAAAGGGTGTAACCCTTAAGGAGCTTGCTAAGAGGGAAGGTCTTAGTATTTCTTATCTTTCTCGCCTGATTAAAAGTACAATGGGCATATCCTTTCAGCAATATATCAATAATATTAGAATAGACCGGACTATGGGCCTCTTATACAATACCAATCACACCTTAACTGAGATTGCCTATGCAAGCGGTTTCCCAAGCACTAAGGCCTTTAATAAATTATTTAAAGATACCCATAACTTAACCCCAACAGAGTTTAGAAAAAAAAATAAAAAAATACAAAAGATTGATCAGGGTAAAGATATAATAGAGGCTAAGGATAAGGCCAAGCGGACATATCTTGATGTTGATAGAAAAAGAGCTTTTAGTAAATTATTTGCTTATATAAAATCTGAGGAAAAAGTGTTAGATAAGCAAACCGTAGGAAAGCTTAGTAAGGAAAGCATAATAATAAGGGCTAAAGATAATGGCATAGCTCATACATACTATTGGCGTAAACTCACAAGTTTTAGCCGGGCAGCAGAGGGCCTAAGGGGCAATTGGCAAGGTCAGTTCAAAGAATTACAAAGAGAAATAGGCTTTGACTATATTAGGTTTCACGGTATTTTTTGTGATGAAATGATGGTTGTTAATAGAGGTGAGACCGGAGAGATTATATATAACTGGTCTTATGTGGATGAGCTTTTCGATCTATTTTTAAAAAACAACATGAAGCCTTTTGTTGAGCTAAGTTTTATGCCCACAGAGTTAAGCTCATCAGATCAAACAATTTTTTGGTGGAAAGGGAATGTATCCCAGCCAAAGGATATAAAGATGTGGAAGGACCTGGTTATTGCTTTAATAAAACACTGTATTAACCGCTATGGCCAAATGGAAGTGGAATCGTGGTATTTTGAGGTGTGGAATGAACCGGATTTTGAATATAGTTTTTGGATTGGCACAAGAGAAGAATATTTTGAGTTTTACAAAGAAACAGCTGAGGCTGTTAAATCTGTTTCTAATAAACTTAAAGTAGGCGGTCCGTCTATTATGCAACAGTCAAGGTCAGGGGATAACTGGCTTAAGGAATTCTTGGCCTACTGTAGCCAGAATAAGGCGCCCCTTGATTTTGTATCTCTCCATATATACCCAGAAGTATATGATGCCCAAGGCGCAGGGAAATTATTAGAGGAGAAGTTAAAGGCTGGAGCAAGTATGGATGAAATAGCCATAGAACTAAGTAATATGAAAAGAATTTACAATGATAAGAATAACACCTATGACGCCATTACAGAAGGCAATAGGGTAATCAAAGAAGGCTTGTCCTATAAACCAGAAGTTCACATTACAGAGTGGAATGCCTCAGCCTTAAATAGAAATTTAATCCATGATACTTGTTTTGTAGCCACTTATATTATAAATAATGTCATTAGGTGCCACGGAGAAGTGGATTCTTTAGGCTACTGGAATTTTACAGATATTCAAGAGGAAACCAAAGCGGGTATTTCTGCCTTTCACGGCGGCTTTGGCCTGATTAATAAAGATGGGTTAAAAAAGCCATCCTATTTTGCTTATTACCTTTTGGGGAAATTAGGGGACCGTATAATTGATAAAGGTGAGGATTATATGGTGACTAAGACAGGAGATGATATTCAGCTACTGGCATGTAACTATGCCTACTTTGATGACTTATTCTTAAATG
>CAZLPH010000064.1:9982-11719 GCA_964561345.1 uncultured Candidatus Epulonipiscium sp. | reverse complement strand
GCGGTTACTTGCTCGCCTGTAATAAAGGTCTGACCACAGACCTTACATTGAAACTGACCTTTTCCGCCATTGTTATCGTACATGTAATGGTGAGTGGCGCCGCATAAAGGGCAGGTTGTATCTTCGGGAATAGTTTTCCCGTTACGACGTTGAACTGGTTTGGTGGGTTTGCCATATCGCCAGAGATGGTATTCAAGGAGAAACTGATAGTCTTGTTTTTCGAACCGTTTAATAATAGGAAGCTTATCAAGTTTAAATTTTTGATAGGCTGGGCTACGAGAATCATCAAAAGCCCACTGTTTTAATGGGATATGTTTGGCGATAAAAAGGGTTAACTGAGAAACTTGTTTAAGAAGGTATTGATTATATAGTAGTAAATAGGTTATGATTGAGTTCAAGGCAATGACTTCCTTTCGCGGGATGTTTGTGTGTTCAGAGACTCAATTATACCGCGAATTAGGGGGTCATTGTCTTTTTGTTTAGAAAAGAGGCTGAAGCCCTTACTATATATAGAATTTAAAACAAGAAGGTAGGGTAATACTTTACACTACCTGCTCCAGGGTGGGGGTCGTAATAACAACACCATTTCGGATAAATCTCGTCTCACCCGTCACAACAAGTGTAACAGGGCGAACAATCCCACTTCCTGTATACCATCTGCCTGAAGAAGACATGTTTTGTACTTTGATAACAATTACGTTAGGTTCATCATTTCCAAACGTTACATAATCAGTAATATCAAAGGTAAATCCAGTATATCCGCTTGGATGATTACCAACTAATTTACCGTTTACATAAACGTCTGAATTCTGGTAGACTCCCTCAAAATCAATTGCTATACGATTTTTATCTTTCATTGATTCTGATAGAATAAACGACTTACGATACCACCCCAATCCCCCCTGCAAATAGGCTTGTGCATTACTAGTCCCTGATGAAACCTTTTCACCTTCAATGCTCCAGTCATGTGGTACACTAAGAGTACGCCATGATCGATCATCGAAAGAAGGATCAACAATCTGATCTGTGGTGTAATCTCCGGCATCTTCAAGTCCATTCATAGCAAAATTGCTCCCCGTATTTCCACCTATTACAGAAGGTGTTCTTGTCGCAAGATAGAATTGCCAATCATCATTAAAATCAATCTTATCAATGGAGATTGATTCCATACTATTGACGCTTACGTCTTTAGCTACCGTGCTATCTCCCCCTGTTGTTACGACATGATCTGCGAAAACAGGTGTTTCTACCATTAAGCCGCTAATAATCATAGCAAAAGACAAAAATAGTGACACCCTCTTTTTCAATCCCTTCTTAGTATTCATATCTAACCCCCCCTATTTAGTTTGTTGTATAAAACATTTTATACAACCCATTTAAATACCTTACTAATTACTATACTATCATTAAATATTTTTAAGTATATACGTTTTTCTATTGACTATTTACATTTTTTACCTATTATTCAATATATGGCCACATTGTATGTATACAAAACTACTAAGACCTGTCAGTTCCTGTCACACTTATCCTCTTATTGGAATATTATAAATAATAACAGATAGAAAGGAGGCCAACTATGTTTGGAGCAGGACTAATTATAGGGCTAGGCTTAGGCTATAACTCATGTTGTCGATGCAAAAATCAATACAATAGATGCAGTAGCCGCAATTGTAATAGGTGCAATAACTATGATGGGTATTATGAACTAAGTAGAAACAGATGTGGTTGTGGATG
>CAZLPH010000064.1:1346-9882 GCA_964561345.1 uncultured Candidatus Epulonipiscium sp. | reverse complement strand
TTGAAATTGCAATAAAAAAGATACCAAACCACATAGCTGAATTACCAAAATAATTCGGGTGCCGTGTTAAAGCCCAAAGGCCCTTATCCATAATTCTTCCTTTGTTTCTCGGGTTTTTCTTAAATCTTTTTAGCTGGGCATCTCCCACTGATTCAAAAAAGTAACCTACTAGCCAAAGCACAATACCAATATAGTTAAACCATACTAAACTTTGATCTATATTTGTATTTCCATAAACAACTGGTAAAGACACAATTGACATCACAACAAATTGCAGAAAGTATACATGGAAAAATGATTTAATCAAAACTAGCTTTGTTCCCCACCGCTCTCTCATTTCAATATACCTATAATCCTCACCATTTCCAAGGTTCCTCTTGGCAAGATAATAGGTTAGTCTAAGTCCCCAAAGAGCTATAGCAACAGTTATAAGCGTTGCTCTTGGTTCAAACGTCTCCCCTCTTATATAAGTATAAACAGCTGCAACCACAAATCCAAATCCCCAGCCAATATCAACAATTGAGTTATCTCGTACAATTTGACCAATAATAAATAGTATAAAAAAATACATAAGTAAAACAACTAATACTTGTAAATACATAATCTTCCCCCTTTATAATCTTAATTACTCTTTTAGTATATATGATAGGGCTACAGCTTGGTTGCCAGCCCCTACAGCAATAATTGATGATGATTCCATAACGTACTTAGGTGCCATCCCAATGAGCTGTGTAAAAACCTCTTTAAGTTTTTCTGCTTCTTCTGGGTTATTAATATGAACAATGCTATAAGATTCTATTGCATTGTTTTTTAGCTTGTTTTTGATATGCTTTTTAACCTGATTTAAGCTTCCCTTTTCTGTAAAAGCAATCCCACTTAGTCCACCATTTCCTTCTTCATCTAATGTAACAACTGGCTTTAACCCAAGTTTTTTACCTATTCTTCCCATGGTTGTGCTAAGCCGTCCTGACTTGATCATATTGTCTAAGTTCTTAACTTTAACTAGGATTTTACTCCTGGGAATACTTGTATTAATGTCATCTACTATCTCTTCATGACTTCGTCCTTGATCTATAAGTTCTGCTGCTTTAGCAACTAAGAGACCCTGGGCCCCTGAGTTTTGTTTGGAATTAATAATCCTTACTTTAAAATCTTTAAACTGCATCTTCTTTACAACTCTCGTAATCGTATTATGAGTCCCACTTAAAGCCTTAGAAACGGTTATAATAATAAGTGACGTGTAGTAGTTAGAAAGGTAGCTAAGAACATTTTCTATTTGTTTTTCATCGGGTTGTGATGAGGTTGGTAGCTGGGTATCATCCTTCGAATAGTCTAAAAGCCGCTTTGGCGTAATGGTTATTTTATCAATAAATGATGTGTCCCTAAATAGTATATTTAAATGGAGTACGTGAATTTGCTCCTGGTCTATCATGTCTTGTGGTAAATCAGCAATACTATCGGTTAGTAAGGCAATATCTGATTTTCTTCTTAAGACAACATCTTGTTGTTTTTTCATATCATCTACTTTTTGATAGGTTATAGTCCCCTTCTTGTGAAGGATTTCAAATGCTCTTGCTGGTTCGTTGGTGTGCAAGTGAATCCTGGTTAATCTTTTATTTCCTGCGACAACCAATGAGTCACCTAGGCGGGTTAGGGTTTCTTTTATACCAGTGGTATCAATCCCATCTCCTTCTAATAAACATTCTGTGCAGTAACGATAAGTAATGTCAGAATGAATATCATGGTTTACTTCAATTTGGCTTGCAGCAATTTCATCTTCCCCCGTAAGCTCTATTTTAATTTTATCACCATATTTAAAATAATCCGCAATGCCTTGGATAAAAAGCGTAAAACCTTTTGCCCCAGCATCCACTACTTTAGCCCTTTTTAGCTCTGCTAGTTGGTACTGGGTTTGTGTTAAAACCTCATCCACACGCCTTAAGGCAAGTGCCATATTATCCGTAATATTTGTCAAGATGCTTTCCTCTTCGTTTAAGGCTTCCCCCCACTCTTTCATCACTGTTAAAATGGTACCTTCTACAGGTGATTCGATTGAGTCATAAGCATACTGGACAGCCTTTTGGCTTGCCTGGGCATAGTTGCTATATGCAACTTCTGCTTGGCTAGGCATTTCAACACTTAGACCATTAAGGTACTGGGCAAATATAATCCCTGAATTCCCCCTAGCCCCGCGTATAGCGGCATCAGAAAATGATTCTAAGGTTTCTTTTACTGTTTCCTTTTTTCTTGATTCATTAATCATCATTTTCATCATAGATGCTAGATTATTACCTGTATCCCCGTCCTGAATGGGGAACACATTTATCCTATTTAAAAGTTGTGTTTTCGAGACAACCTGTGTCGCTCCGTGTAGAAATGCATGATAGATATCTTCACTTTTTATATTTGCTGTTAGCATATTTTATGTCCTCCATATTTTTTATAACCAAATAAGATTTTCTTAATCTTAATATCTGTTTATTATAACATACAAATAACCCAGATTATACTATTTATTGACTTTACTCTCTTAATTGCGACACTATCAGCAAACACTGGAATTTGACTTGATTTTATAATAGGTGTATACTGTTTTAATCATTAAATATATGAATAAGGAGATTGATCATTATGACAATAAATAAAAGACTAGCTTTTGTTTTTACTGCTTGTGTGTTAATACTTTCCCTAGCTGCTTGTAGCAAAGGGCCTGTATCAGTAGCACCTGATGTCCCTCAAGACACACAACAAGAACCTGAAGGGGATAGCACTAAAGCATCTGAACCTGAACTTGGGGTAGATGCCGATGAGGAAGAACCAGAGATAGGGCCAGAAGCTGAAACTGATGTTGATCCTCTTGATGAGATGATCGACTCATCTGACTATATCGCTAAGATTAAGCTTATTCAAAAAGGCCAGGATAAGACCCAGTTAAAGGTTTTAGATACCATCAAAGGCAACGTATCAGCAAGAGACCTTCCCGCTATTGATACATTAGAGCTTAACAGAACTTATATCGTATTTCTTAAGAAAGTTGATAACACTGTTGTTTTAACCGATGATTTTGAAGGTGTTGTACTTCTTGAGGGAGATAATCATGAATTATTTGAAAAGATTAATCAAAAGGTACACAATAAATAGTCTCTAAACATGCAAAAGCCAAGAAGGACATTATATCCTTCTTGGCTTTTCTTCTATGATATTACTCTATCTATTAGAAGGTATTTTTTTGTATCGTAAAGAAAACATCTTTATTCCTAAGCCAATAATGATACTAATGAAAACTAGAAATACCATGGTCCAGGAAAAATTTTTTTCCGTTATCTTAAATGTACTTATGTCACCTGATATGGAAAACACCATATAACTTCCATTGATCTGATAATCAACTTTTTCCCATCCACCATCTACCGCTTCCCACACCTCTATCTTTTTCTTTGTTTCCGGCATTAAAAATCGCAGTGTGGTGTTCATGTTGCTGGCTTCTAATCCCTCTAATGCAACATCCCATATCCCTAATACCCCATCCTCTTTTGTATCAACTGAGGATATTTTTAACGCAACATCTTTATTAAATCTTCCTTCTGCTAAAAGCAGGGGCAAGCCTTCATTCCCACCAACAACATCACTGGATAAAACAGTCCTAAGAGGTGTATATATGGCTTCAATTGTCTGATTAAAGACCATAGAAGTTTGATTAAACTGTTCCCACTGACTATCATGTTCATTTTTACTTGGTATCTTTGGCAATAAACTAGGGTCAAACGAATCACCGTAATTAAATGGTATCTCTTTAATGATATTCCCATCGGCAATAAAGGTTAAGTGAAACTGAGTAAAGGCCTCTGGTAGTCCTTCAATTTCTAGTAACTGCTCATAACTAACGGGACATGCCTTATGACTATAACTGATGCCATCAATTGCCGCAATTTCGCCTTGGACATAATGATTATTTGATATATCCCCTTCTGCTTTACCTGCTATTGACCCTATATATTCTGTCCCTTTTGTGATTTTAACAAGAGAATAGGAGTTGGAAATATTATTTCCATATCCACTAACACCACCAACGTAGTCTTTCCCAGAAAGGATTGACAAGGCAAAGGACTTATCTATTCGTGTATGGGAAGCTCCTGCTATTCCCCCTATATAATCCCCTTCTTTACTTTCAATATCACCATAATTTTCACATCCTGTAATAATTCCAATATCCATACGACCTACAATGCCACCGACATGGTCCTTTTTTGCTGTGATTTTTCCCTTGTTAATAGATCCCTTTACAATGGCCGTTGTTAGATACTTAAAGTTAAGAGAAGGCGTTCCTGTTTTAAAGATATCATCCTCTGGATCTAGGTCATATTCAATGGCCATAGCCCCAGCTATTCCCCCAATATTACTAGAACCACTGACGGACCCATAATTATGATTATTATAAATGATTCCTTGCTTAGCAGTCTCTATGGTTTCATCTGAAATATCTTCTATATAGCCTGTATCCTCTTTATCCTCTCTAGCATCTATTAAACTATTGAATATCACAATAACTTGATCGCTAGCAGCTTCCATATCACTGATAATATTATCTTTTGCGTTTGTAGCTTCTCCGTGTAAATCTTTTATTTGAGTCGACATATTCCCTAGGCTATCAAACAAAGCTTCTCCTGATTGCCTATAGTCACTGCTTATATTAGGCAGTTCAATACTCGGCTCTGATACGAGAGAATCAATTAAATCTCTTGTTGCTATAACCATTGTTGTCATTTTCTCTGAACTATCGCCAAATTTATTAAATCCATCACTAAAGTTACTAAAGGCCTTTCCAGATTGGTCTGATGCCTCTTCTAGCTTAGAAAAGGTCTCTTCAAGGTCTTTAACTGTATGAGCAAGCCTGCCTGTGGCTCTTTTAAAATCATAAAATATATCATCTAAATCACTTTTAATAACTCCTGTTACTTCTGATATGCCTTTGTTTATAATCGTCTCAATATTATTACCCGTTTTAGATATTATTTGTGAAACAGATCCTAGTGCATCTGCTAAATCATTTAATTCTGACCCCATATTCGTAAACCCTGGATCAAGATTATCTAACTCTTTTAAAGCAGTAGTAATATCGATAATTGCTTGGCCTGCACTTTGAAAGCTATTGCCTAAGTCATCTATACCACCTTCTATTTCTCCAATAACCTTATTTATATTCTTTGTATCTTCAAGGGTGCTAAGTAAGTTTTGTAAAGCTCTTTCTATCTTATATAAGGCATCTTCTCCTGAAGTAATAGCTTTTCTTAGGTTTTTCATAGCATCTTGGCTTATATCTAGTCCTTGAGCCATTTTATTTGATGTCATTTCTAAGTTATCAAATCCCAATTCTATATGATCTAATCCCTCATTTAGGAAAGCAGATAATTCTGGGCCATGATTTAATATAGGGATAATTTCTTCTAAGGTATACCTTACCCGCCTACTGGTTATATTAACTGTGTCCGTAACCTCATCAAGGTAGTCTGCTGCTTCCTTTGACAGGGTCTGACTAATGGCTCTGGTATCATCAATGGACTCCCCTACACCTCTTAACCCTAATGATAGTGTTTGGGAAGAGGCATCTGCATGACTAAATGAATTATTTAAGATGTTTTGTAGAACCGTTAACTCTCTATTTAACTTTTGCAAGGTATCCTCAGAAAATGTAAGCATTAAGTGGGGCTCAATTTGGCCAACAATCCCCCCTACATCTTTTCGTCCTAGAACTGTATTATAATTCTGGCAATTACTAAGATAGCCAGATTGTCTTCCTACAACACCACCGACGTTATAGCCCATATAGGTATAACCTACAGGCCCCCTATTAATACAGTCTTGAATATAGCCTGATGAGTATCCTGTTATTCCCCCCGTATCTGTGTGGGCACTAATATTTTCTGTTGAATTAATCTTAGCCCAGTTAACACCTTCTACATTAACAACGCTATCTGCAATAGCGGTATTAATTTCAGCTGCGTTAGTTGATTTAAGAATTGTCCCTAGGTTTTGCCCTACAATCCCCCCCGTAAAGTGATTGCCTGTAACACTTCCTTTAACCGTAGCGTTAGAAATCGTTCCCGTGGCCTCATTAATCCCCACCAGACCACCTATATTGCTATCTCCTTTAACCGTTCCGCTAAAATGACAGTGCTCAATACTTCCCTTATTATTTCCCACAAGTCCGCCCACAATCCCCTTGCTTCCCGAAGGTTTTATTTCTCCTGAAATCCTTAGGTTTTTTATCACTGCATCTTCTTGTAGATAGCGAAACAATCCCTGATTGGAACCACTCTCAGTGATAGTAACACCAGATATCTCATGGTCCTTCCCATCAAATACGCCGGCAAAAGTAGGTACTTGAGCCTTTTCCAACCCTGAAAGTTCAAGATTTGTTCGCAAAATCACTATCTTATCTTTGAAATAAGTATCTAAAGAAGCGTCTTGGCTAAATTTCACCCAATCTTCTTGGGAATCTATATAAATCGTATTAGACGTGGCAAATGATAGGTTACAATTACCAGCTACAATCATAATAAGTAATAACAAAGTTATAAATCTCTTATATATTTTATTTGATTTGTTCATAATCATTAGCCTCCTTATTTTCTATATTTCCCTCTATAACAGCATCCATATCACCAAAAATTGTGCCACTCACTTTGGCATCTACCATACCCGATACGTGCCCCCGAACATGACCATTAACTTTTATATAACCTGCTTGTGTTTTGGCTTCTGGCATGCCCTTAAGTTTAAACCCAGTTCGATCTATAATTTTATTGCCTAAAAGTAAAATCTGTGGCAATATGGTCATCACTAAAATCATGGATATAATAGTCCCCCTGCCTAGAAAAAGGCCAATAGATGAAATACTAGGCTCTGATGATAGAAAACCAATTAGCAAGCCAGCTGAGGCTAGTATAGTACCAGAGGTGACAACTGTTGGGAAAGCTTGGTTTAAAGCTTCAACAATGGCCTCTTGGGGCGGCATGCTTTGTTTCAAGTCTTGGAAACGGCCAGTTATAATAATGGCATAGTCTATGTTAGCCCCCATTTGTATAGATGTGACGATTAAATAACTAATAAAAAATACATTCACTCCGGTTAAATAAGGAATGGCAAAGTTAATCCAGATACTTCCTTGAATAACCATCATCAGTAGCACGGGTAATCCTGCCGATTGAAAAGTAAATAAAAGTACAATCATAACAAAAATAGCCGATGTAATCCCAATTACTTTGTTATCCCTAATAAAAAAATTATATAAGTCATGGTTATTCGTTGATTCCCCAACAAGATAAATATCCTCAAGGTAGTATTTATAAGCTATTTCGTGAAGCTTATCTAGCCACTCAAAGGTTTCCTCTCCTTCTTCTGGTAAATGGGTGTTTAAAAGTATTCTCGTATAATTTTCCCCTTTTAATTGAACCTGAGCATCTTTAAGCTGACCATATAAATCATCTAAATCCTTTTGCATCTCATGATCTAAGTTAACAAATCCTGATAGCTTTTCCTGGTTCATAAAAAAGAACATGTCAATTATGGGAACTTTATAGGTGTCTAGTCCATTGATAACCTGGCCATAAGATTCTTCATTGATTGCATAAGCACTATATAATAAGTTGGCAAGTTCAATATCTAAGTCCGCCATTTCAGCAAATTGGCGAGGCGTTAAGGGGTCGGTTATTATATACTCATCTCCTGCCTCTACATTTGCAAGGCCTACAATGGAATCTATTATATCTAATGATTCTAGAGATCTAATTAAGCTCCCTTCCTGCTCATAATCCCCTGCCTGGACAAGTAAGGCCATTAAATTTGTTTTGCCAAAAGTATCTTTAATCATTTTCTCTGCAATTTGGTGATCGTTTTGTTTTACCGTGGTTAGCTCACTATAGCCATATTTATAGTCAACCTGATTTGAAAAATAAAATCCTAAAACTACTAGCACTAGAAATATTGGTGGTAAGATATACCTGGTTTTCACAACCAATCTTCCCCAGTTCTTTATATCTGGTACGAAATTCTTATGAGCTGTTTTATCAATACCCTTACTAAAGACTAAAAGGAGTCCTGGCATTAAAACAAATACGGCGGCCATACTTAAAATAATCGCCTTAATAAGAACAAGCCCCATATCAAATCCAAGCTTAAACTGCATTAGCATTAAAGCCGCAAGGCCAGACATCGTGGTAAGACTACTAGACGATATTTCAGGTATAGCTTTACTAAGAGCCGTTATAACAGCCTCTCTTGGTTCTTGTAGCATCCGCTCTTCCGTGTATCTATGGCATAAAATAATAGCATAGTCAATAGCTAGAGCTAGTTGCAGTATAATGGCTATAGAGTCACTTATAAAAGAAATCTCTCCCAGCAAGAAATTGCTTCCTACATTTAATAAGGCTGCAACCCCAAAAGTCACCAGTAGTATTGGGATTTCCAAATAAGTTTTAGATGTAAAGAGCAAGACACTTATAATAATTAGAACAGCAACAACCATAACTAAGGTCAT
>CAZLPH010000064.1:0-1246 GCA_964561345.1 uncultured Candidatus Epulonipiscium sp. | reverse complement strand
GGTCATGGCATCCAAACTAATCTCGTCAGCTACTTCCCCATCGAAGGTTACGTCATATAAGGCCGCAGCAGCATGAAAATGGTCTCGGTCATTTTCAAAAGCCACACTTGAAACCCCTTCTACATTTTTAAGTTTGTCTTTGATTTTTTCTGCTTCACCAAGTGTAATATTACTGACCATAATCCTAGCTGTGGCATAGGTTATGAACTCATCATCCATAAGTGTAATTCCTTGCCTAGTTTCTGTGGTTTCAGGCAAGTAATCTATTAAATCATCATTGACTTCTACCCACTGAGAAGAAAAGAGACTAAATATTACTAATCCAATAAAAAGAAGGAAAAAACCATCCTTTACGATATTATAATTATACACTTGTCTAAGAACAAACAAGCATCTAAAATCTATGATATAATATATACTACAACACAGATATTTATATTACAAGAAACAAAGATTTTCTTATGTCTAAGATTGAACAGATAATAATATGTGTCTAAAAAAGGAGACCTTATGAGATCCCAAAGTGATAGTGAAATGACAATTAGTACAAAACGAACATTAAAAAATTTAAGACAAGCCCTAACTGATTTACTCAAAACAAAGCCCCTTGATAAAATCTCCATTCAAGAACTATGTGATTTTGCAATGATTTCAAGGGGAACCTTTTATAACTACTTTTATGATAAATACGATTTGCTAAATTATGATTGGAGCCAAATTCAGTTAATCATAGACCCAAAATTCACCCATCCAGATCTTGGTGTTAATGATTATAAGGAATATATACATCTTTTTTTAGAAAATCTTATTAGCTATCTTTCTAGTGAACGTGACACCTATCAACTCATTATGCTTAATAATTCAGATAACATCTTCACCCTTACTATGCACGATTATATAGCTGAGCAAATTCTACTTAGATTAGTTGAAGCTAATGATGATAGCAGCCTGAGCGAAATACCCTTAGAACTCCTTGCCACAGTCTATGCCAGTACCATTATTACTGTTAGTAAATGGTGGTTAAAAGCCGGTAAAGAATATAGCAAAGAAGAAGTTTATAAGTTTTTCACCATAATAATAGAGCATAACTTAGTTTTATACTAAGCTATGCTCTATGTTTGATTATTAGATTACTCGGCCAACATCTGCTCCTGCTTTAACGGCGTGCATCACAAGACCTGGTCCTGTAACATCACCAATTTTATAAATTTCTGTTACGGCTATATCTTCTGCCACGTTCTCATTT
>CAZLPH010000063.1:0-11810 GCA_964561345.1 uncultured Candidatus Epulonipiscium sp. | reverse complement strand
ATAAAAACGTCCTAACACATCACCATATTGTAGGAGATGTCAAAGAAGTTTTAAAAATTATTACAAATGGCACACCAGAGATTAAACATGACGAGTGGTTTAAGCAAATAAGCAAGTGGAAAGAAGATTATCCACTAGATTATCAAAAAGGTGACCACCTAAGTCCCCAGTATGCAATCGAAAAAATCTCTGAAATAAGTGAGCATAATGCTATTATTACAACAGAAGTTGGCCAACACCAAATGTGGGCCGCCCAGTTTTATAAGTTCAAAGATCCCCGTACTTATATTACATCAGGTGGACTTGGAACCATGGGATACGGGACAGGAGCAGCTATTGGGGCTCAAGTAGGGATGCCAAATAATAGAGTTGTTCATATTGCAGGAGATGGAAGCTTTAGAATGAACTGCAACGAGCTCTCAACCATTAGTTACTATAATATCCCTGTCATTATTGTTATTATTAACAACCAAGTACTAGGGATGGTACGCCAGTGGCAAACCTTATTTTATGAGAATAGGCACTCAGAAACAAACTTAGACAGAGGACCGGATTTTGTAAAGTTAGCAGATGCCTACGGCATAGATGGTTATAGGGTAACCACCCAGGAAGAATTTGATACAGTTTTTGCAAAGGCATATGCTAGTAATAGCCCAGTCGTAATAGATTGTATCGTTGATCCTGATGAATTTGTGTTACCAATGGTAGCACCAGGTGCACCCATTAACGACTTAATATTAGAGTAATAAGGCACTAAGTAATAATATACAAAAAACCCCAAGGAATTTGGGGTTTTTTACATATATTGTGTTTAGTGGCAAGACGTGATACAATGACAATAAATGTAAGGAGGGGTTTAATGAAAAATAATATAAATCATTATGCAGGGTGTTTGTTGGGTGGAGCCTTAGGAGATGCCTTAGGTGCACCCGTAGAAACCCTTACATATAAGGAAATCACAAGGGAATACGGACATGATGGCATACAAGAATTACAATGTAATATACACGGATTAGCTGAAATAACAAAGGATACCCAATTAACGCTTTTTACAGCAGAGGGACTTTTAAGGGCTAAATGCAGGCAAGATAAGAGGGGCATTAAGAAAGACATAAATGACACAACAACCATTGTTTTTAGGGCCTATCTACGTTGGTTATACACACAAGGTTTGTCCACTTCTAACTGGGCAGATGGAGACTATGATGGTTGGTTAGTCGGGCTAAAGCCTCTCTATGCAACCAGAGCAAATAAAACAAGCTGTATTACAACACTAGGCAAAGGAATCAAAGGGACAACGGCTAAACCCATTAATGATAGTAATACATGCAGGACCGTTATAAGGGTTGCACCAGTAGGCCTATACGCTGATACAGCAAAGGATGCCTTTGAATTAGGCATGGAAGTTGGGGCTATAACTCACGGAAACCCGGGGGCTTACTACGCATCAGGTGCCATGGCTCTGCTGATTTATCACATTATTGAAGGCATGGATATAATGGCTGCTAGCTTAAAAGTGATTGACCACCTGAAAAAGCAAGAAGGGGCTGAAGAACTCACTCTCAAACTAGAGCAAGCAGTTGACCTATATGAAAGCAAAACCCCATATTTAAGGGCTTTTAAAGACCTTGGAAGTGGTAGAAAAGCCATTGAAACCTTGGCCATTGGTATATACTGCGGACTGACTCACCCCAATGATATTGTCGCTGCTCTTAAGCTTGCTGTAAATCATAGTGGTGATAGTGGTAGTATCGGGTCAGTGACAGGAAATATCCTAGGGGCCTACTTAGGCAAGGATAATATACCCAAAGACTGGCTATCAAAATTACAATTAGCCAAAGAGATTGAGGCTATGGCAATGGATTTAAACACAAGACACTCCCATGAAGAAGACTGGGAGAAACGATACCCAAGCTGGTAAATAAAAACGACTAACCTTAAAGGCTAGTCGTTTTTTATTTTTTTTCTTAAATCTCGGGCCCTGTTTTTAAGTCTTTCAGGGGCACCTCTTTTGGTAATCAGCTCACCTGCCCACTGTGAAGCAGTGTCGAAATCACCATTTTTTCTAGAGAGCTCAGCAATAAGATACATGGTTGTAAGCTCATCTAATTCAAAAATCGGGAACCGCTCTGTGGCAAAGGCTTTTAGAAAATCTTGCCTGGCATGTTCAAGAAAAAGCCTTTCATTTTCTTTATCTTGAAGGTCCCGGTATAACCAACCAATTTTGAGACATATGTAAGCTTTTTCCCCAAGACGTGATTTTTTAACAGTGGCATTAAGCAAAGCAAGTTTATAGCGGTTTATAGCATGTTCCTCGTGTAAAATAACAGGATAATTGCTTGTGTGATATTTGGCTGTAATTTGCTCCTTAATCCACTCTATTTGGCTAGGTCTTAGGGCATTAAAGGCGTTAGATAAAGCGGCGTATCCACAATCACAGACAACCACATCATAAATAACAGGGTTAACCACGCTAAACTTACTATATAAATCTGAATCAGTTGAAATAACTTTGTTTTTACCAGAACGTATGCCTTTTGATGTGAATGTTCTATCACAAACGGGGCATTCATAGGTCTTATCATAAAGCACCTCTAACTGTTCTTTTCTCGGAACTGAACGGGACATAAAAAAACTCCTTAGCAATAATATAATTAGCAAATCATTAAACTCTATCTTTATATAGTAGCAAAAAATAAATAAATTAGCAAGAAAGTAAAAAAAGAGGCACCTTTATCACTTATAAGCATAGTATATACTAAGTAAGCCTATAAATGGTGAAGTGCCCCCAAAAGATATGATTTTCACAGTAGTAGGTTTGGTGCCTGATATTAGTCTGTTTTACAGGACTTACCACAGGGAGGATCCTAATTCCAAGGAATTAGAAGTCATGCTAGGAAGTAAAAAGGTGCCAAACCTAATTATTATATAGTAATATTGATATGTGTTGTAGCAGAAAAATAGACCTAATATTTATGAAGACCCAAAATTTAAAGCTCTAGGCAAAGAGGAAATTGCTTGGGGCTTACTTGTATTTTTATGGTTATAGTAGCTTTAATGTCTTGATATGCTTTTCAATAAAGTAGGCACCTAGACCCACAAAAAAACCAGTAATAACCCCGGACAACAATAATATGGGTAAATAATAATAGATTTTAAGATTTTGTATCACTAAGGCGGCCACTAAGAGTTGTCCTATATTATGTAAAATAGAACCGATTACACTAATAAGCCAGATACTAATATTTTTTTTAAAAAGCAGATAAAGAGCAATCATACCCAGGTTGCTAAGTAGCCCCCCAGCCAAACTAAAAAACAGGGTTGATACAGAAGCCGTTAGGAAACTGCCAATAATAATCCGCAGGGTCAAAACGCTTAAGCAGGCCCCAGGGCCAAAAAGCAGTAAGGTTGCCAGTGAAACCATATTGGATAAGCCTAGCTTTACCCCAGGAATGGGGACAAGGACTGGCAGCTGGGCCTCTATGACATAAATCACTATAGCAAGTGATGCGAGTAAACTAGTAAAAACAAGTTTTTTTGTTTTTGGCATAATAGTCCTTTCTAAATTAATCCTATGAATAATTGTGCTGATTGTCATTATCTATTTTTTTCATAGACAAGGTCCTGGCTTTTTAAGGTGAAAAGATCATCAGTAACCCCAGAGGTTGAGTAAACACCAAGATCATCTGTTACAATAATACCCTCGACATCTTCTAAGGATTCAAGGAGCTCAAGGCCTGGGTCTTTTCCCAGTACATAAACGGCAGTAGACAGGGCATCGGCGTCGGCAGAGTTTGGGGTAATAATGGTAGAGCTAATCACACCACTTTGGGCCGGAGCCCCTGTAAAGGGGTCCATAATATGGTGATAGCGAATGCCGTCAACTTCAAAAAACCGCTCATAGCTACCAGATGTTACAACTGAGTTATCCTGGGTTTTGATAATACCCCCTATCTCCCCCCGGTCAGCGTTAGGGTCTTGGACCCCAATTGACCAAGGTTTGCCATCTGGCTTATGGCCAATGACAAGAACATTTCCCCCCAGATTAAGAAGGGCTGAGCTAATGCCGTGTTCCAAAAGAATATCCCGCATCTCATCCCCAGCGTAGCCCTTTGCAATGGCGCCCAAATCTAGTTTAACCTGATCAGATGTTAGTTTAGCCGTGTAAGGGTTTTGGGTCAACTCAAGCTGGCTGTAATCAAGATGAGGCACCAGATTTTCTAGTTCTTCCTCAGACGGAACCCTAGCATTTTCCGTGCCAATGCCCCATAAATCAACAATTTCCCCAATAAGGGGGTTAAAGGCCCCATTGGTTTTTTGGGCATAATCAAGGGCTTTTGCTATAACAAAGTAAGTGTCAGGGCTAATAGGGACAGCTTTTAAACCAGCATTTTGGTTAATGAGGTCAACCTCACTGCCTTCTTCAAACCGGGACATTTTATCTTCAATGGCCTGGACCCGGTCAAAGGCCAAATCTAGTGCAAGCTTTGCGTCATTACCATAGGCCTTGACCGTAATAACAGTATCAAGGAGCTGGGCAGTCTTATCCGCAGAAGGCGGTGAGTCAGGCTCATTAGCTTGGCAACCCACTAGAATAATTATTATAGGCAAATAAAAAATAAGCTTTATTTTAGATTTCATAATAGATACCTCCAGATCATTGAATCACTTAATATAACTCCTATCATATATGACGATATTTGATTATAATAGGCACAACTTCCTATTATAATAGTAAAAAGGTAAAAAAGCCATGGTGATTTAAATTTTTTGCCTAGGCGGGGACAAATATTTTAATATGATATTGGGTGAAAAAGATTTGTTTTTTATAAAGAATGCAAGAAATTGTTGACAAAAATAAATCATAATGTTAATCTATTAATAGAATCCCAACCTAATCACTAGGGATTAAAAAAATGAAGGAATAAATCTTTAGAAGCGGGATTTGGAGAGGTGTTAAAATGAAATTATCAACGAGAGGACAATATGGTTTAAAGGCCATGATTGCTTTAGGTGTCTATGCAAAAGATGATTATATCACCCTAAAAGAAATTGCAACCAATGTAGACGTTTCAGATAATTACTTAGAACAATTAATTGCCATGCTCAGAAAAGCTGGCTATGTAAAAAGTAGACGTGGCGCCTTAGGCGGTTATACCCTTGCTGTAGATCCAGCAGATGTTTCTGTTGGCCAAATACTACGGGCCCTAGAAGGTTCCTTAGCCCCTACAAGTTGCAGCTGTGAGGATAATACGGACCAGTGTACGAACCACGATAGATGTATTACCCAGGAAGTTTGGATTAAAATAAGAGATGGTATTAACGATGTTGTTGACGCAATCATGCTAAAAGAGTTAGTAGATAACTATCAGCAACACGAATTAACAATAAAGGAGTAATTCATTATGGAAAGAATATATTTTGATCATGCCGCTACAACCCCAACAAAACCAGAAGTACTAGATGCTATGATGCCTTATTTTACACAGCATTTTGGCAACCCATCTAGTGTTTATCAAATAGCCCAATATAACAAAAAAGCAGTTGATGATGCAAGAGAGAGTATTGCAAATACAATTGGGGCAAAGCCAAATGAGATTTTCTTTACATCAGGCGGAACAGAAGCAGATAACTGGGCCATTAAGGGCGTAGCTGCAAGAAAGAACCGAAAAGGTAACCATATTATTACAACCACAATAGAGCACCACGCAGTGTTACATACCTGCGAATACCTTGAAAAGCACGGCTATGAAGTCACCTATCTAGAAGTTGATGAGGACGGCTTAGTAACACCAGAGCAAGTGGAAGCGGCCATTAAAGATACCACAATTTTAATATCAGTCATGTATGCTAACAACGAAATCGGTACCATTATGCCAATCAAGGAAATAGGGGCTATAGCAAAGGCTCACGGCGTAACATTCCACACAGATGCTGTCCAGGCCATGGGACAGGAAGTAATCAATGTAGACGAGCTAGGGGTAGACTTATTATCTCTTTCTGGTCATAAGATATACGGTCCTAAAGGAATAGGGGCCCTATACATTAGACGGGGCGTTAGGTTATGCCCACTGATTCACGGCGGCGCCCAAGAACGCGGCAGACGAGGCGGGACAGAGAACGTACCAGGAATTGTAGGCCTTGCAAAAGCCCTTGAGCTATCCTACGCAGACCTAGACAATAAAAATAATAAGATTACAAAAATGAGAGACTATATTATAGACAGTATTTTAAGGGATATTCCCCATACAAAGCTTAACGGCCATAGGGAAAAAAGATTAGCAAATAACATCAATATCGGCTTTGAATTCATAGAGGGTGAGTCTGTCCTATTACTCCTTGATATGAACGGCATAGCAGCATCAAGCGGCTCAGCATGTACATCAGGGTCCCTAGATGCATCACACGTTATGCTTGGCATTGGTGTACCTCACGAGAAGGCACACGGGTCAATCCGTGTCACCCTAGGAGAAATGAACACCATGGAAGAGGCGGATAAATTACTCGAAGTTCTTCCTAAAATCGTGCAACGCATGCGAGATATGTCTCCATTATATGAAGATTTTATAAATGAAAACAAGGCAAAATAAAGGTTGAATTACAAGACAATGATCAATATAAAATATAGGTGAGGTGGAAAGTATGTATAGTGAAAAAGTAATGGATCACTTTATGAATCCAAGAAATGTTGGAGAGATGGAAAATCCAAGTGGTGTGGGAACAGTTGGTAATGCAAAATGTGGGGACATTATGAAAATGTACCTTAATATAGAAGATAACATCGTTAAGGAAGCAAAGTTCAAAACATTTGGTTGCGGCGCGGCAGTTGCAACCAGCTCAATGGCAACAGAGCTTGTTGTTGGAAAGACCGTAGAAGAGGCAATTAAAATTACCAACAAGGCTGTAACAGAAGCTTTAGATGGCCTACCACCAGTTAAGGTCCACTGCTCATGTTTAGCAGAGGAAGCCCTCCAAGCAGCCCTTTGGGACTATGCCAAAAAGAACGGCCTTGAAATCGAAGGATTAGAAGAGCCTAAAGAAGAAGACCATCACGATCACGGTGTTGAAGAAGACTAAGGATGATGGAAATCCTAGGATCTGAGGATTCTAGGATTTTTTGTTTTGTGGGGAATTGGGAATTGGGGACGGTTAACATTTTTACAGTTCTAAAATAAACTTAGATTTTTTGTATTAGGAAGAATGAGGTGCAAAATGAAAGAGGTAAATGAGAAAATAAAAGTAGTCGTGGGAATGTCCGGCGGTGTAGATAGCTCCGTAGCAGCCCATATCCTTCAAGAGCAAGGCTACGAAGTCATAGGCATTACCATGCAAATTTGGGAAAAAGATGCCCCAGAGGATGATAGTGGCGGATGTTGTGGCCTATCAGCCGTAGATGATGCAAGGCGGGTCTGCCAAAAATTAGGAATTCCCCATTACGTTATTAATTTTAGGAATGACTTTGAAAAATATGTAATTGACTATTTTTTAGAAGAATACCAACAAGGGCGCACACCTAACCCATGTATTGCCTGTAACAGGTACGTAAAATGGGAATCCATGCTCCAAAAAGCCCTTCAACTCGGGGCAGATTATATTGCAACAGGCCACTATGCAAGGGTTAGCCACAACGAAGAAACAGGCCGCTATACCCTGACACAATCGGCAACCTTGGCAAAAGACCAGACTTATGCCTTATATAACCTAACCCAGTACCAACTAAAACATACCCTAATGCCCCTTGGTGATTACACAAAGGATCAAATTAGGGAAATTGCCCACGACATTAAGTTAGGCGTAGCAACAAAACCAGATAGCCAAGAAATTTGTTTTGTACCAGATGATGATTATGCAAAATATATTACACAAAACACTGATATTGAAAACGTGGAAGGGGACTTTGTGGACCTAGAGGGAAACATATTAGGCAAACACAAGGGAATTATCCACTACACCATTGGCCAAAGAAAAGGCTTAGGCATACAGGCCGCAAAGCCCGTATATGTGGTTGAAATTAACCCGGAGACCAATCAGGTAGTAATAGGCGATAACGAAGACGTATTCCAAAGTGAAGTAGATGCGGACCAATTAAATTTTATGCCCTTTGATACACCCGAAGTAGGCCGGGAGCTAACTCTTACAGGAAAAATCAGATATTCCCAAAAGGCAGCACCCTGCACCATCACCATAACAGGCCCAGACACCCTTCACTGCACTTTCCACGAGCCTCAACGGGCAATTACCCCAGGACAAGCACTCGTACTCTACGACGGCGACACAGTGGTCGGCGGCGGAACAATCTTGCGGGGCTAAGTGGCTAACCTACGGCCAAGGGATGTCGGGAGTCGCCGGGAACCAGGGAATCCCGGCGACTCCCGGGACCTGGGGACGGTTAACAATTTTACCTTTCTTAAGGAAATAAATAATTTTTGTATAAAAGGCAGCAAGGTTAGGCAATAATCTCTATAAATAACATTAGGAGATGATTTAGATGCCAAGACCAGCCAGACAAAAAAGCCACAACAATATGTACCATGTTATGTTTAGAAGTCTCAGTGAGTTTGATTTGTACAGAGATGAAGCAGATAAGATTAAATATTTTGAGTTACTAAAGAAATACCAATTTAAATATGGATTTGCATTATATGCATATTGTTTGATGGATAACCACGGTCACTTGTTAATTGACACTCAGGGGGCTGATATTTCTGCTATTATACAGGTTGTGAATTTTTGTTATGCCCAGTATTATAATAGAAAATATAAAAGGGGTGGCTCAGTTTTTAGAGACCGTTTCAAGAGCACGGCTGTTGATACTGAAAAGTATTTTATTACTTTAACTGGATATATTCACAATAACCCTAAGGATATTGCGGGCTACAGAGATAATGTGGCAGCATATCCTTTTTCAAGTTTAAAGGAATACTTAAATGATACAAACACCTACGGCGTACTTGAACCCGGGTTTTTGAGGGATTTGTTGCACTTTAAACATCCAGAAAACAAGATGAAATATCTGGAGTTAGTTGGTATGAGTGAGTGTGAAAAATTTGAGCATGATATGGAATTTGTCGAGCCTAAGACGGATTATAGAAGTGAAAAGAGGATTATAATAAAACAGGCAGATCCTGAAGAGGTCATAGCTTATGTAGCTAAACATCTAAAGCAAGATACCATGGGATTACATTTTAGATACAATAAGTCCTATACAAAATTAAGAGCTTTAAGCTGCTTTCTAATGAGCTGTTTTTGTAATATCAAACAAAGAGAAATATGTGAAATAATAGGGAACATCACCCAGTCCAGAGTTTCTAAATTATCACTTATGGGGTTGCAATTTGCATTAGAAGATAAAAAGTTGCTTGAGGAATGCTTATTACTATAGTGATATCAAAAAAAGCTAATATTTTTTAAAATAAAAGGTAGCTCTAACGATAATGGATAATGAAGGTTTAGGGCTTTTTAGGGTGCAAAATAAGCAATCATAGGGAGTGATTTTCATAATCTGTGAGGGGCATCTGAGGGGCATCGCTAACTGGGGACGGTTAACATTATTGTTCTTTATTAATAATGTTAACCGTCCCCAGTTAGCCCCAAGTCACCCTCCGCGTCACATCGTCCATTTATATTTTCGGAAAAATACGGCTTGATTTATAAAATCTAATTATGTTAGAATGGAGGTGATATGTCTCATTATGCGTTAATGATGGTTACAATTGACAGAGGAGGAAATAAATGGCAGACACAAGTTATGCACAGATTATCTTAAGTTTTGTGGGCGGATTAGGATTATTTCTTTATGGTATGAATATTATGGGTGAGGGATTACAAAAAGCAGCAGGTAATAAGCTGAAAAAATTATTAGAGGTACTTACAAATAATCGTTTCCTAGGTGTAGCAGTAGGAGCAGGAATAGCTGCAATTATGCAAAGTAGTTCAGCGGCTACTGTTATGATAGTAGGATTCGTAAACGCAGGGCTCATGTCACTTGGTCAAGCAGTGGGTGTTATCATGGGGGCCAACATAGGAACAACAGTAACGGCCTGGATTGTATCACTTGGTGAGTGGGCGAAATTTTTACAACCTGCTACAATAGCACCGATTACGATTATTATAGGTGTTGTTATGTTGTTTTTCTCATCGAAGGATCAGATACGCCAAATAGGTAGCATTCTATTTGGATTTGGCGTACTGTTTTTAGGATTAGATATTATGGGAGATGCAGTTAGACCCTTAAGCACATTACCACAATTCAAAAACTTATTTCTTAAAATTGGTAGTAATCCTGTGCTAGGTATTTTAGCAGGAGCAGGTGTAACAGCAATCATACAAAGTAGTTCAGCATCAGTGGGGATTTTGCAGACCCTTGCAGCCGCGTCATTAGTTCCATGGAGTGCAGCAATTTATATTATTATGGGACAAAATATCGGAACATGTATAACAGCGATACTATCTGCCATTGGGGCAACAAAAAATGGTAAACGTGCAGCAATTATCCATCTCCTATTTAATATTATAGGATCAATATTTTTTGCTATTATAGCAGTGATTTATTTTAAAGGAATTAATGTATCTAGTGGAGAAATTCTTATTACAATGACACAAATTAGTATTGTACATACTATATTCAATATATTAAACACATTGTTGTTATTCCCGTTTGCAGATAAAATTGTATTCTTAGCAGAGCATCTTGTGGGTGGTGAGGATAAAGTATCGGAAGCTGAACCACTGCACCTTGATAATCGTATTTTAGAAACGCCTTCATTTGCAATCCAAAACGTAATAAAAGAAATTGTTAGAATGGGGGAAATGAGTGCCCTTAACGTAAAATTAGCCGTGGAGGGATTATTAGAACAAGACAAGGAAAAGCTTGCAGATGTATTTAAAAGAGAGAAAATCATCAATCAATTACACCATGGTATTAATAATTACATGGTAAAAATAACCAATACTCCTATCTCAGAATATGAACATAAGGTAATAACGGGCCTATTCCACTCAGTTAGTGATATTGAGCGAGTTGGAGACCATGCAGATAACATTGCTGAGCTAGGAGAGATAGGTATAGCAAATGGACTTGAATTTTCCGAGGTAGCAAAAGGTGAAGTCGAAGAAATAACAGCAGCAGCATCCAAAAGCTTTAGACTGGCACTTGGGACATGTGCGACAAACGATCCTAATATCGCCAGGCAAGTGTTAGAAGCAGAACAAAAAGTGAATGAAATGGAAAAAATACTAAGAAGTAGGCATATTAGGCGTTTGACAGAAGAACGTTGTACATCTATGGCAGGAATAACTTTTCTAGATCTTTTAAGTAACCTAGAAAGAATTTCAGACCATGCCTCTAATATTGCCAATACAATAATAGAGCAAAATACAAAAGCATAATATCTAATAATAACTTAAGAGATATATAAATAAGCAGTATTAGGAGTTACCCTGATACTGTTTTTTGCTAGGGAAAATAGGTTGTGGGTTTGGGGTGGGGAAGGTTGCGGGACGGTTAACAACTTTATTTTTTTGCTATCTAAAGCGGATTATTGTTAACCGTCCCCACCACCGCCCCACCCACCGGAAACGGAATAATGTTAACCGTCCCCAGCCCCACACCCAGCCCCACAACAAGCACAGGAGGTGTCACATGATCATAAAAGTTTGCGTAGGAAGTGCCTGTTACGTCAAAGGATCCCATACAATTGTTAAAAGCCTAGAAAGCCTTATCAAGCAACATCGACTGACTGACAAGGTTACCCTCAAGGCCTCATTTTGCCTAGGACACTGCACCAACGCAGTTGCCGTAGAGCGGGAAC
>CAZLPH010000062.1:3761-11897 GCA_964561345.1 uncultured Candidatus Epulonipiscium sp. | reverse complement strand
GATATCCAGGTGATGAATATGTAGATGTTATTGGTTTTGACTACTACATGGATAATTCAAGACCAGGTGATGGAAAAATGGACTTGCTATTAAATGATGCTAGAATAGTAGTAGATTATGCTAATAAAAAAGGAAAGATACCAGCCATCTCTGAAACAGGTCTTCGTCATGATAATCCAAGTGGCGGAGAATCCTACGGTATTCATCCAACCAAAAATGCTTATAAGAATTGGTACACAGATCTAGCAGATGCACTTAAAAATGATCCAATTGCAAGACAAGTTGCTTATATGCTTGTGTGGCGTAATGGTAGCATAGACCATAGCTGGGTACCTTATAGAAACCACCCTGTAAAGGGACATCATGAAATGCTAGATAATTTCATTGAGTTTTACAATGATGATTTTGTCGTGTTTGCAGATAGGCTTCAAGATATGTATGGTTTAGATGTAAAGAATATAGAGCAAGAACCTTTTGCTTACCTGTTAGCGCCTAAAAACAGTGACAAAATAGCTGGGGACTATACAGTAAAAGCAAAAGTATTTGATTACAGTAAAGGAATTGACTCAGTAAAGGTGTCTACAGCTAATCAAGAGACAACCATGACCTTATTAGGGGGAAATATCTATACAGGTGTCATTGATACTTTAAAAGAAGTTAATAATGAGAACTTAGATATAACGTTAACGGTTACCTTTAATAATGGAAAAGTAGTAACTCAGACTAAAACAGTGAAAGTATATAACTTAGAGACTGTTATTAAAGAATATACTTTTGATAATGATGTTCAAGGATTAAAATCTAACGACCCATGGGCAGATAAGGACGCAAGTATTACATTAGACAGAGGTATTTATCATCATGCAGATGGTAAAGCAGGTATTGATGTTACCATAGTAGATGACCCAAATGACTCAGGTACATGGCAAGAAGTAAAGTTTGAATTACCTCTTATAGATATAGAAAAGCTTGAAGAAGTTAACGCAGTATCTTATGATATGTTCTTTGCACAAACATATACAACTGCTAGTGGTATTGAGCTTACAACTGCTTCTGCTATCACAACAAAATTAGCTTTTGACAAAGATGGATATGAGGAAGTTGGAGAAGGAACAGCTCTTTCTATGGATGATTGGGAAGAGGTAATAATTGACGGGGAAAAATTCTTTAAAGTAAGCTATAACTTTGATTTAGAAGAGATGGCTACTGCAAGTAAAATGTTATTTGGATTAGTTGGAAAAGATCTTGACTATGTTGGACCTATCTTTGTAGACAACATTAGATTTAGCAATAAGATTAAAGAAGAAGTTTTAGATCCAGCATTAGTTGATGATTTTGAAGGCTATGATGGAGATGAAAGCTTACAAGCTGCATATACAAGAAACAGTGGTGGTGGCCCAGTAAAAATTAAACTTGTTACTGAAGATGGCAACACAAAACTTAAGTATGATTATGAACTAACGCCAGGCTATGCAGGTACTGTAAAGAGCCTAGGTGGTGTTGATTGGAGTGAATATGATCAACTAGAAGTTACTGTTGAGACAGATGGTAAGGGTGCCATTTTGGTACTCCAATTAACGGCTGGTGGCTCATATGAGTACACACAAGTTATGAGTGAGGCCAAAATACAAAAATTAGTGATACCATTTAGCGAAATTTATAAAAAAGATACCACAACACCAATAACAGCTAAGCAATTAGCATATGTAAGTCACTTTGGTATTTATGTGAATGCATCTGGTGATGCAAATGATGTTAAGGGAACTTTATACTTTGATGATATTAAAGTATCAAAGAGTGGTAAAGAACCACAAGAACCTGAAGAATCAGAAACAGGTGGGTATGACTTTGAAGAAGACAATTTACGTGGCTGGAAAGTAGCCAAACAATCAACTTCAGATTGGTCAACATCATATACAGATGCTAACTTATCTAAAGACTGGAGTTCAAGTGGTGAACAATCACTCAAAGGGAATTTTGTATTTGAAAAAGGTTACGAGATGTATATGTTAACCAATGATACGGAAGATTTAACTGGAAAAACAAGTATAAAAGCAACTGTAAAGACTAGTGAAGAAGGATTGGCAAAAGCTAAATTCTTCATAAAAACAGGAGATGGCTGGACTTGGTTTGATGGTGAAATGGAGCATGTTTTAGTTTCTGAAGATGGAACAGAAATAACGATTCTACTAGATGATTTAACAAATCCATCTGAGGTCAAAGAATTTGGTATCCAATTTATACCGGGAGCAGAAGCAAGTGCAAACTGTACTGTATATGTTGATAACATTGTGATTAAGTAAGTAAAGTTAATACCTTAATAAAAAGATTATAAAAAAGACGCAGATCAAATTTGATCTGTGTCTTTTTTACTCATCTAAAGTGTTACAGTGATAGTCTCGCCTTTGCTATTAAGATACTGAAAAGAACCTGTCTCTTTGTTAATAGAGATCGTAAGGGCTTTAGTTGATAAAACAAGCTGATTATCAACTTCTTCAACGGACCAGTTAATGTCAGTTTTAGGATGAGCCGTAACAGCTAGACTCTCTTTGTTGCTAAAATCATCTTTTAACGTATAGGTGACTCTAATAATATTCTCGTCGTAAGGAATTAATTTCATAGTTCCTTCGGTGGTACTAATGAACAACCCATTATTGTGTTTTTTGTAATCACTAATCTTCATGCCATGCCGCCTATAAAGTATGTTATTATAAAGCTTATATAATACTATTATATTGTTTAATTGATTAATAATCTCACATAGTGTTACCATAACCTAACACAATATTGCCTTAAGGAGGTTTTTACAATGGATTATAACTTAAAAGAAAGAGCCAGCCATGGAGATGAACTATTTCCTATTACTGTCTATGAAAATAATGTGATGAATGTGAAAAAGGGGGAGCGAATCCTAGAGTGCCATTGGCATGATGAAGTAGAATTTATCCATATGAAACGAGGATCGGCAACTTTTATAATTGACACGGTTTCAGTAGAAGTTAAGGAAGGGCAGGTTGTTTTAATTAACAGTCAGGCTATTCATATGGCTTATTCTTTGAGTAAAACCCATTGCACATATGAATCTATTGTCTTTGATTTAAAGATGCTAAATAGTGATCAGTTAGATAGTTGTCAAAAAGACTATATATACCCCCTTCTAAAGAAAGTGTATAAATTCCCCTTAATCCTTAAAGGAGACCAGGTTTGGGAAGATAAAGCCATTGCAACTTTATTAGAGATTATAAAACAAATGGTGTCAAAGCCAATAGGGTATGAATTGTTTATAAAAGGATTTTTACTTCAAACACTAGGATTCCTATTTAATAATCAGGTAATGAAGCAATCTCAAAAGAAGACAACAACAGAAGAGGGAATCAATGCTGAGCGAATCAGAAAAACCCTAGCTTACATGGATAAAAACCATAGTGAAAAAATAACAATTGATGATCTTTGCGAGGAAGTTAATTTAAGTAAGTTTTACTTTTGCCGTTTATTTAAAGAATTAACAGGGAGAACCCCTTTGGACTATTTGAATTATTGCAGAATGAATAAAGCGGCATTAATGCTTAGAGAAAGTAACTTAAAAATTAGCGCAGTAGCCACTTGTGTGGGGATTGATAATTTTAGTTACTTTGTGAGATTATTTAAGGTTTACAAGGGAGTAACACCGTCAGAATTTAGAAAAAGTAAACAAGGTCTATAGCCAGCTATATAATATTGACAAAGAGACCTAAATGCCATATCATTAAGGTAACCTAAACGATAAGCTAAAGGAGAAACATTGGAGGTATTAACATGAATAAACTACAAGTAGCACCTATATTTAGTGACCATATGGTTTTACAAAGAAACAAAAAAATAAACATATGGGGGACAGGAATAGAAGGCCGTACAATAGAGGTTAAGATAGAAGGAAAGAGCGTAAAAGGAAATGTTAAAGAGGGCCGGTGGATGATTCAGCTCCCTAGTATGGCCGCAGGTGGCCCTTATAGGCTAACTGTTACTGACACCGTTGAAGTGCTTTCTTTTGAAGACGTTATGATTGGAGAAGTGTGGTTTGCAGGTGGCCAGTCTAATATGGAAATGAGACTAAGAGAAGTTGAAGATGGCGCTAATGCAGTTGCTAATTCAGAAAATGCTAGAATCAGATTTTACAATACGCCCCCCATTCCTTATATGGACGAGAAGGCTATAGAAGAAGAAAGGAAAGCCAAATGGCAGCTGTGTAACCGTGAGACAACAGGAGAATTTTCTGCTGCAGGATACTACTTTGCAGAAGAACTAGCAGAAGAATTAAATGTAACTGTGGGAATTCTTAGCTGCTCGTGGGGCGGAACATCTATTACATGCTGGATGAGTGAGGCCTACTTAGAAAAAGACCAAGATGGTATGAGCTATATTGAAAATTACAATGACATTGTAGGAGACAAGACCAGTGAAGAATATGATAAAGAACTTGCATTCTACAACAAGATTAATGAGGCATGGCATGAGAAAGCAGACAAGCTTAGAGTGGAGAATCCTGGCATTAGCATAATGCATATAATAGAAATATTAGGGGAAGATGGCCCTTGGCCACCGCCAGCAGGCTTTAAATCACCCTTTAGGCCAGCAGGTTTATATGAAAGTATGCTCTCAAGAGTAAGCCCTTATAGCCTAAAAGGATTCCTCTACTATCAAGGGGAAGAAGATGCCTACAAAGGATCCTTGTATGCTAACCTAATGGGACGGTTAATTGACCAGTGGAGAACAGACTGGAATGATGATACACTGCCCTTTATCTTTGTACAACTTCCCATGTATGCAAATGAAGGCGACGAAGATTCAAGGGAGTGGCCAGTTATAAGAGATCAACAAATGAAGGTGTTTAAAACAATCAAAAATACAGGGATCGTTGTTATGATTGATGGTGGTGAGCTTGGTAATATTCACCCATTAGATAAAAAAACAGTTGGACACCGTTTAGCTCTTCAAGGCTTGCAACTTGCCTATGGTTTTGATAATCATGGGGATGCGCCTACTTTAAGAGACTATGAATTTGAAGATAATAAGATAAGACTTTCTTTTAATGACATGGCAGAAAAGATTGTTATTAAATCAGATAAAGATAATGATGGCTATGTAGAGGGATTTGAAATTGCAGGGGAAGGCTTTGAATATCTACCAGCTAAGGCTCTTGTAGACGGAGAAGGGATTCTTGTATGGGCAGATGAAATAGAGTGTCCAAAAGCAGTTAGATATGCATGGGTAAATTATGGACCAGCACCTATTTTCAACAAATATGGATTGCCACTTGCGCCATTTACAACAAAGAATACCCTGTATCTTAAAGGAATAAAAGAAATTCCAAACTGGCTAGAAGCATAGGGTTATCCGTGGGATTAGTGAAGGGAAATGGAAGTCAAAAACCCCCAAGGATAAGTATGTCTAAAGAGCAGGATTAGATTACGAGTATCCATTGACACCAGGAGAGTTATCGTGTAAAATTAAGTTATAACCTAACCGATAAGGTTAAAGTTGTATTAACAGTAAGTACAACATAGACCATCACTATAAACAGATTATTGAGAGGAGTTTTAAAATGATTAAAATTATAGGAGAAAATGTACCAAACATACCATGGGAGAACAAACCAGCTGATTGTGACTTTCCAGTATGGAGACACTCAAACAATCCAGTAATCACACGTAACCCAGCAAAAGGTATTTCGCGTATTTTTAATAGTGCAGTTGTGCCGTATGAAGGTGAATTTATTGGTGTGTTTAGAGCAGAGACCATTGATGGTCGCCCACACCTACATTTAGGATGGAGTAAAGACGCATTAGATTGGAAAATCGACGAAGAGATGATTAAGTTTGTAGACAAAGATGGTAAGGATTTCCAACCCCGCTATGCTTATGACCCAAGACTTGTTAAAGTAGAAGATACATACTATATCATCTGGTGTACAGACTTCTACGGTGCTTCCATAGGAATGGCAAAAACAGACGACTTTAAGACATTTGTAAGAATTGACAACCCATTCTTACCATTTAATAGAAATGGTGTTTTATTCCCAAGAAAAGTTAATGATAACTTCCTTTTATTATCAAGACCAAGTGATAGTGGACATACACCATTTGGTGACATCTTTGTAAGTGAAAGTCCAGACCTGATTTACTGGGGTAAGCACAAGCATGTTATGGGTGCAGGCGGACAAGGTTGGTGGCAAACAGTTAAAATTGGTGGTGGTCCAGCCCCAATTGAAACATCAGAAGGCTGGTTAGTGTTCTACCACGGTGTAACAGGAACAT
Source organism: uncultured Candidatus Epulonipiscium sp. (assembly GCA_964561345.1). Lineage (GTDB taxonomy): Bacteria > Bacillota > Clostridia > Lachnospirales > Cellulosilyticaceae > JAAYSX01. The sequence goes on along the minus strand of CAZLPH010000062.1, from coordinate 5,604 downwards.
GTAACGGGCTTGTATACAGTATGGGGGCAGCTATATTAGACAAGGATGAGCCATCAAAAGTTAAGTACCGTTGCAAGAACTTCGTTTTAACACCAGAAGAATGGTACGAAGAAAAAGGATTTGTTAGTAACGTAATTTTCCCATGTGCGACAATCACAGATGCAGAAACTGGAAGAATAGCAATTTATTATGGCGCAGCTGATACTCATGTTGGTGTTGCTTATACAACAGTAGAAGAAATTGTGAAATACACAATTGAGCATCATGAAGTAGTAGGAGATGACCAAGAAATAGGAATCATGTAAGGTAATCCCAATATTGAAGGGTGCATGAAGTAATCAACATAGCTAAAGATAGCCCAGTTCAGCCACATAGTAAAGGTGTAAGTAAGATGAACGGGGACAAGGTAGATATTGTACCAAACAAAGCCTCTTGGAACGTTATAAGACTCGCTTTTAATAAGCAATAAGGGGGACACTATGGATATAGAATTAATCAAAACAAAATTATGGCAAGAAGCAGAAGATGAAGTAAAGAATAACATATTAAAATTTTGGGCAGAAGAAACGGTTGATCATACCAACGGTGGCTTTTTAGGATCCATTGAAGATAATCTTGCTGTTGACCCAAAAGCAGCTAAAGGGTGTGTTTTAAATACTAGAATTCTTTGGACCTATTCAAAAGCTTATAACTTATTTAAAGACCCAGAATACTTAGCATTAGCTAAACGGGCTTATGAGTATATAAAGATGTATTTCTGGGACAAAGAAAACGGTGGCCTTTACTGGACTGTGGATTACCTAGGAAATCCAGATAATACTAAGAAACAAATTTATGCACAAGCATTTGGTGTTTATGCTTTATCAGAATATTATATGGCAACTAAAAATAAAGATGTCTTAAATGATGCCATTGCTTTATATAAGGTAATAGAAGAGTTTAGTTATGATTCAGAGAACAAAGGGTATTTTGAAGCCTACACAAGAGAATGGGAAGTGACAGAAGACTTGCAGTTAGGTGCAGATGATATGAATGAGAAAAAATCTATGAACACCCATTTGCACATACTAGAAGCCTATACAAATCTCTACCGTGTATGGAAAGATGAAGATTTTAGGGGTAAATTAGATGAATTAATTGAAATAACACTAGAGCATATTGTGGATAAGGAGACCTACCGCTTTAAACTCTTTTTCGATGAAACATGGGATAGTAAATCAGGTGTTATTTCCTATGGACATGATATAGAAGGTAGTTGGCTTTTAGTTGAGGCTGCTCAGGTATTAGGCAATGCAGACCTTCTAACAAGAACAAAAGAGATTGCTCTTGGTATGGCAGAAGTAACATACCAAGAAGGTATTGACCAAGATGGCGCTGTTATGAATGAGATGCATGAGGATGGCACACTAGATAAAGATAGAATCTGGTGGGTCCAAGCAGAAGCAGTCGTAGGATTTATCAATGCCTATGAAATGACGAAAGAAGAACACTTTTTACAAGCAGCTTATAAAACGTGGGACTTTACCAAACAACATGTTATAGACAAAGAGAACGGAGAATGGTTCTGGAATATAACTGCGGATGGAAAAGTTAAAGGTGGTTTTGTAAAAGTGGGTACTTGGAAATGTCCTTACCATAATAGTAGGGCTTGTTATGAAATGATTGAAAGAATGAAATAGATATTAAGTGTTAAGAGGAGATGTCTAAATTAGACATCTCTTTTTATCATGAATATTTCAGCCTTGAGAAGGTCCAAGAAGAAAGTAACAATCAACTTTGGAGGCAAAATATGAAAAAAATGCAAGTTGCACCTATCTTTAATGAGCATGGGCTACCTTATTAA
>CAZLPH010000062.1:0-3661 GCA_964561345.1 uncultured Candidatus Epulonipiscium sp. | reverse complement strand
CCTTATTAACCTAGGAGATGGGGCACGATTTTCAAAACCTCTTTCTTATAGGGATGGTAAGTGGACTTGTGAAAGAGAGCAAACGGCATATCATGAAGAGCTAAAGATATATCAAGCCCCTGTGGTTGATAAAGACCGCATATCTTTTTTAAAGGTAAATGAAGATACACCAGTTCTAAAAGGGTTTGAGAAATGTTTTACAATTAAAGACACAGTGGGGTTTGTTGTCGGTTTTGGAAAAGGTGATGATACCCCTAGCGAAATGGGAAGCTGTGGGCCAATTGACGCTGTGCTATACCCATTATTAGATGGGTTTTTATCAATCAGCAAACAGACCAAAAATTTTGGGAGAACAAAGGCGTAGACCTTCTTAAGAAACTCTCAGCTTATGTTGGCAAAAAAGGATATGAAATAGAGTCAAGAACCAATTATGCAAGCTATTATCCTGGTGAACAACCAACTGTCCTATTACAAGCCCAAAGTTATAGAAAGCAAGAAGAAACCATGTCTTTAGAAATCGAAATTTACAAAGATAAAGTTTCCCTCTACAAAGAAAAAATTGATATTCAAATCAACCCGGAATTTCAGCTTGTGTCTCTTCCAACAGATATTAAAGTTGGAAAAGGCCTATATACCATTAAAACAACCATTTATGTTGAGCAAGAAATTGACAGAGTACTACACAATGGGTTCTAGGGATACGATCAAGACCTCATGGAAACAGGCCATATTATAACTTGTGATGATTACTATTTTTATAAAGATGGAGAGCCATTACCAATCATCGGAATGACTTATATGCAACCAGATGTTCATAGAAAGTTTATTCACAGACCCAATGTATACCTATGGGATAAGGATTTTGAGACCATGCAAGATGCTGGCATTAACATGATTAGAACAGGCATATGGACATCTTTTAAATCCATTATGCCAAGCGATGGATTTGTGAGTGAAGAAATCCTAAGGGTATTTGATGCCATGTTCTTAACGGCCAAAAAATATGATATTCCAATTGTCTTTAACTTTTTCGCCTTTGCGCCAGAAATGTGGACTGGGGTTAACCCTTATTTAGACCCTAAAAGTCGACAAGCCCAAAAAAGATATATTAATGCAGTGGTATCAAGACATAAAAATAGTAAGGGTGTTATGTGGGATTTAATTAATGAGCCATAGCCTGTTAGCAATCCTAACAGGCTATGGCAAACACGCCCTAATAACGACCATTATGAAGTGGCAGCGTGGAGAAGATGGCTGAAAGAAAAGCATGGCACAATCGAAAATTTACAAGAAAAGTGAAATTACTCATCGAATAGCATTTCTAGTTTTAATGGCATAGGCTTACCAGTAGAAAAAGATTTTGGCTCTAATCTGCCAAGCCTAAGGCATGAGCTAAAGGTACACGACTACTATTTGTTTACCCAAGATGTCTTTAATGGGTGGGCAAAAGAAATGTACAGAAGCATAAGGGCTATTAAAGCAGATCAACTCATTACTGTGGGACAAGATGAGGCAGCAGGTGGTAAGAGACCCCATCCACATTTTACCCAAGAGGTAGGGATTATGAATGTTAACTATCCAACAGGAAAAGGAAAATTAACAGAAGCTTATACCCGTAATCTCCTAGAGAGAAAGTATGCATTTGCATTTGCAGGGGATAATGCAGGATCAGTCCAGTGGGTATGGAACATTAATATTCACATCGATAACATAAACGAATGTACAATAGGGGCAGTTAGGCCTGATGGTGGTCAAAAACTAGAATCAGATATTAGCTATGATGAGTTCTGGGGGAAAGTAGAAGATCGTTCTAATAAATTAGGCATAGAAACAACTTTAACCGCTGTTTTCCAAGAAGAAAACATGGTTATAGATGGGGAACACTGCCGGGCAACTTTTAGAGACCTTAAGAAAAACTGGGTAGATAAAGAAGTTGAACAAGGTGCTAACAACAATGACCTAAAAGTCATTGAATACGGCCAAGGTAAAATTATATGGTCGCCTCTTCCTTTAGAGATGAATGAGCAAAACCCAGTTATTGAGAAAGCATATGCCTATGTTATGGAGATGGCTGGTGTCACACCAGACTTTACATGGCAGATGGATCATCACCATGGAATCTTTGGAAAGAAGCTTAAATTTAAAAAAGGTAACTTATATGTCTTTGTCTCAGAGCTTGGCAAAAATGAAGAAGTTGAGATTAAAGATGACCAGACAAACACATCTTATAAGTTTACTCTTCCAGCTCAAAGAATTATGATGTTTGCAACAGATGAGACCGGCACTGTTGTAAAAACATATAAGGACTGGGCAGTTGAAGCTAACTAAATACAAATAATTAAATACAATCAACGAAATGCCGTAGGTCCCTTAAGTGGCTTACGGCATTTTATCTTAAGAAGGGAAAATAATCATGGCAAACTCAATTTATTATGTAAAAGATTTTGGTGCAAAAGCAGACGGGGTTACATTAGACACAGAGGCCATTCAAAAAGCAATTGATACCTGCACAGAAAATGGTGGGGGAAAAGTTATATTAGAAGGTGGAACATTTTTAAGTGGAACCATCTACCTTAAAAGTAATGTCAATTTGCACATAGGCATCTCAGGAAAACTTTTAGGAAGTCCAGATCCCCATATGTACGGAACAGATACACACCATAACCGCTATAGGGATGAACCAGATATGGATAGAGCTTTTATCTATGCAGAAGATGCAAGTAACATTGCTATTACAGGCTACGGAGAGATTAATGGAAACGGCTCAGCCTTCCCACTCCAAGGTGGCGTTGCACGTCCCATGATGATTAGAACATTAAGGTGTAAATACGTCAGGCTAACAGGACTACGCTTATTTGACGCAGCTGCTTGGACAACAGCATTTTTAGATAGTGAAAATATTTGGGCAGAGAATTTAGATATATCTGCCCAAACAAACTATAATGGCGACGGTTTAGATTTTGATGGTTCAAAAAATATCTTTGTTTCTAACTGCCGCATTGATGGCAGTGATGATAATATCTGCTTACAAGCCTCAAGTAAAGACTACCCAGTAAAGAATGTTCATATTGTAAATTGCCACTTATCTTCCGTATGTGTGGGCATTAGAATCGGGCTTAAGTCAGTTGGCGATATAAGCAATGTGGTTATTGAAAACTGTACATTTGAAAATATTTGGCGTGAAGGCTTAAAGATTGAGAGCAGTGAAGGCGGAAAAATAGAAAATATTATGGCTAGTAACTTAGTGATGCATAATGTTAGACGTCCAATCTTCTTACTATGTAACAATACAATTGCGGGGAAAGATATAAAAGAGTACCCAGAAATTGGTGAGCTAAATGGTGTAACCATTACCAACGTAAGAATCACTGAAGACGAAGAAATGAAAAATACCCATCTAAGATTTAACCACGAAAGAATGGGAAGACCAGAATTTAACGGTGTCAGAATAGACGCACATAAGGATTATAAAATTGAGTCTGTCTTATTATCTAACATTAACTACCAAGTAATTGGCGGGGTTAAAGCAGATCAAATTCCCCCAATAGAAGAATATCCAGAAGTTAAGGACTTTAGATTTGAACATGAAGAGCGTCCAGTGGATAACTATTACCCGGGGTGGAGCCGAATTGCTTTTATGGATATTAGAAATGTGGTAGAT
>CAZLPH010000061.1:0-12470 GCA_964561345.1 uncultured Candidatus Epulonipiscium sp. | reverse complement strand
GCCTCCATATTTGCACCATCTTGATTCCAACGTTGTAAATCTTTTGTTGGCATTGCAACCCCAATTTTTTTAACAACTGTTTCTGCTATGGCTTCATCTTTAGGGGCTTCTTGTTTGGGTTCTTCCTTTATTGTTTCTTGCGCTGGCTCAGCCCCTCCACAAGCAACCAATGATAATGTCATAAGCCCAACTGCCAATAAAGATAATGTTTTCCTAAAATTAAACCTCATACATATCTCCTCCTTATATTTGTTTATATGACTACTATAGCACAGGAGGATTAGGACTAAATTGCTAACAACTGCATATTTCTAATCTGATACAGATATGTACACCAGCATAGGATATTCTTGTTATCCAAATAATGCTAGCCTTCATTATTGAGAAGAACATTAAGGTATACTTCTTCTTTTAGATGAAATCCACCATCAATAATAACTTCATCCATATTTTCTTTTGTAACCGCCACTGGTTCTAGTTTTTCATAGGGTACATGATAGGAGCCATCAAAAAAACTATTCTCTCCTATTATATTTTCATCTTTTCCTAACATAACAGCATATTCTGCTGCTTTTTTTGCTAATTGCTCAATTGATTTATATACTGTCATGGTTTGTGTCTCCTCTATAATCCTTTGACACGCATTTAAATCTGCATCTTGGCCTACGACACATACACGCCCTGCTAGTCTTCGTTCTGAAAGTGCCTTAATAGCCTGACTAGCCAAATCATCATTGCCACACACTAGGCTATCAATAGAAGGATTGTTCTTTAATATCTGATTAACCGCCATAAAGGCCTCTTCCGCAACCCATCCTTGTGCATAATCTATGGAGACAACCGTCATACTTGTCTTATTAATTGTATCTTCTAGGCCTTTTTTAACTTGCGCCACATTATTATCTACTTCTGATCCTAAAATAAAAGCAATTTCACCATGCTTAGGTGTGTTTTGAACTACTGCTTGAGCCATTAATGTTCCAACCTTTTCATTATCAAAAGAAATATATAAATCCACATTTGAATTTTTAATCAATCTGTCATAGGCGATTACTTTAATGCCTTTTTGTTTTGCTTTTAGGACAGACTCTTTAAGTAAGTCTGCATCTGTTGGAATAATAACAATAACGTCCATATTTTTTTCCATAAAGTATTCTATGTGATCAATTTGCTTGTTAATATCTCCGCTAGCAATTTGCACATTCACATCTGCACCTAATTCTTTTGCCGTTGATACAAAAACATCCCGGTCCCGTTGCCAACGCTCTATAACAAATGAATCAAAGGATAATCCAATCTGAATCCTATCACTTTCTATCTGTTTGCTCTCTAGTTGCTTGGTGTTAACAGTGCCACAGCCTACTAATAGCCCAATACATATGCCTGTTATTATAGAAGCTCGTATGATGTTTCTCATCTTAGCCTCCCCCTTCTTTATACTCTGTTGGTGTTTTCCCCATATTTTTTTTGAAAATCCGGCTAAAATAGTTAGGGTCACTATAGCCCACTTTGATTCCGATTTCTTTTACACTAAGAGATTGATTTTTTAGTAATTGCTTGGCTTTTTCAATGCGTATACTCGTCAGATAGTAAATAAAATTTTCACCTGTATCTTCTTTAAATAACTTACTAAAGTAATAGGGGCTAATATCGACTTCTCTTGATACATCATCTAGAGATATGCCTTTATAATAATATTTGTCAATATATTCTTTTGCTTTTGTAATCATACTATTTGATTCTTCTTTATTAATAATCATATTACGGCATATTTCGGAAACCTTTTCCAAAAACCATATCTTTAATTGTTCATTATCCTTAAAAGCCATAATAATCTTTAAATATTCCCCCCGATATTTTAGTGTATAAGGCTGTATCTCCACACACTGTGTTTCATCTTCTATATGTACAATCATTTCAAAGACCTTTATTTGAAGATCTACTATTTCACCTTTATTTGTTTGGATTAGCCAATCAAAGTAAGTTGTTGCCTGGCTAACTCCCCTTACAAAATCTCCTCTCTTAATATAATGTATAAGTGCTCTCTCTATCTCCATGGGTTCACGCTCACATTTTGAAAAAGTAGGGATATCTTTTATATGGGTTACCATACCACCTTTTTGTCTTATTGCCACAGTCGCTTCTTTATAAGAGACAGTTAACTGTCCCAGTGGCTTTACAGACCCAAGACCAATTTTAAAATCCAGGTCAATTTGCTTGTCTAACTTTCTTCTTAAGTTCCTAGCTTTTTCTATAATTTTAATACGCTCATCATAGAGTGATGTGTCTTGGTTACAAGGTATAAATGAAATCACCTGATTCACCATAACTGGACCAACCACTGCATTAAAAAACTCTTTTACAATTTCACTTAGCTTGGGATATAAAGAATAAGCTTTCACACTAACACCCACGGAGTTAGTCATTTCTCCAAGTTCATTCATATCACCATATTGAATCACCAACATAAAGCCATAATTTTCTTCAATTCCTAACAACTGCTTAAAATTATTAACCTCTTCTAGGTAATCCTCTTGAAATAAAATTGTATAAATCATTCCACTTTCTATAACTGGAATAACCGTCATTAACTTTTCCTTGGTTAGCAAATCATGATTTCTTTTTTCTCTTTTATTTTTAATAATCTCCATTGCCTTTTCTAAAGTATCTATAATCTTATTTTTATTAGTCGGCTTGGTTAGATAATCTAACACCCCTAGGGAAATAGCTTCTTTGGCATAAGTAAATTTATCATAGGCTGACATAACAATAAATAAAATAGACTTATTAATCTTTCGAATCTCTTTCATCGCTTCTATGCCATTAATTCCTGGCATTTTAATATCCATAAATGCTATATCTGGCCTAAATCTTTCTGCTAGTTCAATAACATTTCTGCCTGTCTTAGCACTTTCAATCATACAAGAATCCCCATATTCTTGCTTAATAATGTGTGTCAAGGATTCTATAACGATTCCTTCATCGTCAGCTATCATTATTTTGTACACAATTATAACCTCCTATATTATAGCCTTCCCAATTGGGATATGAAGGCGTACCTCTGTTCCATTGCCCTTTCCCTCACTTACAATTTCAACACTATCTTGTTTGTTATAATAAATATTAAGTCTGTTAATGACATTTCTAAGGCCTATCCCATTAGAGTCTTTAGGAATAGAGTCTTTCCTTATCTCTTCATCTTTTATTTCTTCGTTTTTCAGCTTGTCTATTACACTTTGTGACATACCGCATCCATTATCTTTAATGGTAATTAAGATCTCACTTTCATTTTGATACACTAGAAGCTTAATCTTACCATCCCTTTCAAGTCCCCTAATACCATAATTGACGGCATTTTCAACAATAGGCTGCAAAATCATACTGGGTACTCTTAAATCCAAAAGAGACTCATCAATTTCTTTAATAAAATTGATTTCATTCGAAAAGCGTACATTCATTATATATATATAACCATCCACAAGGTCAATCTCCTCTGCTAAACTAGAATCTTCATTTATTTTTTTAATATTATAACGAAAAAAATCTGCTGTCTTTTCTATAAAAACACTAGTTCTTTCTGCCTCTTCAAGCATGGCTAATTGGGCCCCTGCATTTAAGGTATTAAATAAAAAATGAGGATTAATCTGTGCTTGTAAATACTTCAATTGAACATCTTTAAGATGATTTTTCATTAATAATTCAGTTTCTTTTACCTTGCTTTCAAACTCTATGCTTTCTTTTACTTGAACAACATATTCCCTAATATTAACAATCATTTTATTGAAGGCTTTTGCAACAACACCAATTTCATCATTATAATTTGCCTCTATTAGTGTAATATTAAAATTACCAGATGCCACCTCATTAGCTGCAACTGCTAATCGGCTTAAGGGCTTTGTAATACTTTTTGTTACAATAATAATAAGTGCAATACTAAGCAATGAAATAACCATTAATATAATGGTTGTAATTGTTTCTATATATTTTAAAGATACTAATAGCAACTCATAATTATTGGAGTTCTTCTTAAATAACTCATTATTGAGGCTATATATATTATTATTAATATAGTTATAAACTTCACTGGATTCTTCATACTCACTCTTGTATCTTTCAATATTACGTCCCCGTTTAGATTGTATGGTTTTATTGGATAATTCTAAGTATTTTAAAGACATTTGTTTAATATTTTTTTCCATAAGCATAATATTACTATCAGATGCTATGTCGTTTAGTTCATTAATAAGAATATTATAATTGCTTGAACTACGATAATATACTTTGAGAGCATCTGAGCTCTTTGTGTTTAAATATTCATACATGTTTTTTTGAATTGTCTCAAGCTCTATGCTTAATTCATTTAAACTAACATTACTAACATAGATATTATCAATCATACTAACGGTCTTATTAATGTTAATATACATATACATATTAACTGTTAGAACAATTGTTAAGGTAAATATAAAAACTATAATTAACCTTGTGCTGATTGAAAAATTCTTGTGTCCGTAGGCAACTTGCCTTATCTTACCCATCTTTATAGTCCCCATTTCATCCTACTCTCCACTAACATCTTTGAGAGAGATTAGTGCTATATCAACTGGAATATATTCACTTACTCGGTTTGTACTTGCATATTCACATAGGGCCTTAACAGCATGTGCTCCCATTCCTTGTGTATCAATAACCATGGTTGAGTGAATAATTTCTTTCTTAATGGCTTGTGTAATATTATCAGAATTATAATAGCCGATAATCTTTACTTGACCGACCTTATTATAATCTACTATTGTTTGATAAGCGCATATGGTATCAATAAGATTTAAACAAATAAGGATATCTGGAACATTTCCTGAATTAATCATAATATCATGAATCGCTTCTTCAGAACTAAAAGCACTCTTTCTATCAATTGTTGTAACTGATACTTCTATATCAGAATCTGCTAAAGTATCTTTAATTCCTGGAAATATAAGATCTGGACTGGTATTATTACCACTTGAATCTAACAAAACCATTACCCGTTGGGTCTGATCATCTGCAATAGCCAATACTTCATCTCCGTATTCTTTACCTAATTGATAGTTATTAACCCCCACAAAACATGTCCGGTTACTTTGCACAGCGTCTTCTAAAACTGTGACAACAGGAATACCTAAGGCTTCAGCTTCATTAATCAAATTCTGAGTTTCCTCATCACTATTCCCTTGCATAATAATACCATCTACATTTGCTGCAATGGCAATCTTTAGACGCTCCCTAGCTGTGTAATTAATTGGCATCTCTCTTCCAAATCTTTCAACATATGTATTTAACTCTTCTCCTTTTTCTTTGGCCCCTTCATAGACATTATCCCAAAAAGCACTATCAATATCATCCACAATAAAGGCATAATGCCTACTATACTTTGTATCTTGGTCTATCTTTTCTAAGCCAATGGTATTAATTTTAACTTTATAATACGCCATACCTACCATCACAATAGCGATAGAGGCAAAAATACTCATGCATATAGCAGTAAAAGCAAACAACCTCCGCCTATTATTCCCACCATTATTACCATATTTCATATGTACTTTTCTCCTTTATTATGAACATATTACTATTTCTCATATATTCTTTCAATTATATGCCCTAATAAGATTATCTGCAAGAGATATGCTGGAATAAGCCTACACTCATCATGTGCTATAATGTATGTATTGCCTTTTTAATTATTAACTAGAAAGTAAACTCATATATAATACTTATCACAAAGGGTGTGCATTCAAAATGAAATCAAAAACAAAAGAATTCTTATCTTCAATTACAACTAAAGGGGGGATGGCTTTAGATTTGGTTGAGCAGGGAAATAATGATCTGGATGGGCACGGTAAACAAGACCGTGTAAACAAGCATCTACCAGCGGAGGTCCACTCTGGTATGCTATATAATGATGTGATACAAATTGCATGGCCCTCATTTGTTGAGCTAACACTAGCACAACTAGCTTCTATGATCGATCTAATGATGGTCGGAAGTTTGGGGCCTTGGGCAATAACCTCTGTTGGTTTAACACTACAGCCTAAGTTTTTGATGATGGCTATGTTTATGGCCATGAATGTTGGTGCAACCGCATTAGTTGCAAGATATAAAGGACAAGGAAGCCGTAAAAAAGCAAATACCATATTAAATCAAGCCATGTTATTAACGTTTATTTTGTCCATACTAGCTTCTATGATAGGATTTATATTTGCCGAGCCACTCATTAAGTTTATGGGCGCATCTGATGCCCCTAGTTTATTAGGTGGTAAAACCTATTTAAGAATACAAATGCTTGGCTTTTTGCCCATGGCACTCACAACGACCATAACCGCTACCTTACGGGGTGTTGGCGATTCTAAAACTGCTATGAAATATAACTTAATTGGGAATTTGGTTAATGTTATTTTTAATTATCTTTTAATTTATGGACACTTAGGATTTCCTAAAATGGGAATTGCCGGAGCATCCTTAGCGACTATAATTGGCCAAGGTATTGCTTTTTTACTAGCTACAAAGGTTATTCTAAAAAAAGATGGGTATCTTTATCTTTCTCTAAGGGATGGTTTTAAACCAAGACTTGACTATTTAAAAAGTATATTTCAGATTGGTATACCAGCTATGATTGAGCAGTTAGTTATGCGTACCGGTATGATTATCTATTCAATAACTGTTGCATCTCTTGGAACTGTGGCTTTTGCAACACACCAAATAGCAATGAATATTATGGCAATGTCATTTATGAGTGGTCAAGCATTTTCAGTTTCTGCCACATCTTTAGTGGGGCAAAGTTTAGGAAAAGGTAGGCCAGATATGGCCCAGGCCTATAGTAGTAGAACCAGACGTGTGGGGATGGTTATATCCATGGTCATGGGGAGTTTATTTATCCTATTTGGAAAGCAAATTATGAGCCTCTATAGTGACGATCTAGTCGTTATAGCTGAAGGGGCCAAAATATTAATAATAGCTGGCCTTGTTCAACCATTTCAGTCCTCACAATTTATACTAGCCGGGGCTTTAAGGGGAGCTGGGGATACCAAAACCACAGCTATTATTACATTCATAACCATCTTAATATTAAGACCTGGATTAGCCATAATCGCCATTAATTCCTTAGAACTCGGTTTAGTCGGTGCATGGCTAGCCCTTGCAGCAGACCAGTTCATGCGGTCGGTGTTAATCGTCTTAAGGTACAGGTCTGGAAAATGGAAAAACATAAAAATATAAAAAATAAAAATAGGTGATTAGCAAAAGAATATTAGTTCTTTATATGCTAATCACCTATTTTTCTTGTTCTTTATTTGTTAAAATCTTGAATCAATACTGCACGAAGTGGTGCTCCTTCTGCTCCTAGTATATAAATAGGGGCTGCAAAAAGGAAATAGTCCCCCTCTTCTACATGGGCTAGCCTAAGGCCTTCAACAATTACAATATCGACTTCTAGAAGTTGGATATGTGTTTCATGTTCAGGTTGGCTTCTTTCGATACCAAGTGAATCGATTCCCACACCCTTAATTTTCTTATCCCTTAAATAGGCAGAGCCTGATTTTTCTAAGAAAACAAAATCATCTTCTAAAATATCTTCAAAAGAGTTACGTGTTTTGAGAATAATAAAATCTCCCACATTAATCTCTTTTTTCTTTAAATCTTCTGCTGTAATCTTTTCTTCTATCTCTGTAAAGTCTAGAACTTTACAGGGTGTGATTACCTTATTAAGATCAAGACTTTCTACTGTTGTTCCATCTGGAATCATATGCAAAGAGCGATCAAGGTGTGTCCCTGTATGCATATTCATTTCAATAACACTCTCATAGGCAGTCCCTGTTGTAAAATCACTTTGTACTCTTAAGTGAGGTCTTTTTGCTGCCCTACCTTTATAAACAGGCATGTCATGGTGAATCGGCATAGATATATCAATTATTTTCATTTGTCAATCCTCCTATAAATTCCACCATTTTCGTCCATCTTTTGCAAGAAGTTCAAATACTTTTACTGGGCCCATACTACCTGCATCATAATTTGGAAAATGGAAAGTATTTTGTTCTGCATAGCTAATCATTTGATCTGCAATACTCCAAGAAGCTTCTAACTCATCCCATCTTGTAAATAAGGTAGAGTCACCCCTAAGGACATCATAGAGCAATCTTTCATAGGCCTCTGGTGTATTACCTTGGATTTCTACAGCGTGGCTGGTTTCCATTTTAATTGGTATAATATCACTCAAGCTATTAAAATCTTTTGTATTAAATTGGAAAAACACACCTACATTTGGCTGAATACGAATAACTAGTAAGTTTGGTTCTTGCATTCTATCTTTAAAATATAAGATGTCAGGAAAAGATTTAAATTGAATCACAATCTCCGCTGCGTGAACACCAAGGCGCTTACCTGTACGGACATAGAAAGGCGTTCCTGACCATCTAAAGTTTTGAATGTGGAGTTTTAGGGCCACAAAAGTTTCTGTTGTGGATTGATTGGCGACACCATCTTCTTCACGGTAACCAACGACGGGACTTCCACTAATATAGCCTTTGCCATATTGACCAAAGACGACATTTTCTTTTAAAAAGTGAGGGGTAAAAGACTCCAGAGCTTGAATGACCTTTAACTTCTCACTACGAATAGAATCCGTTTGTAAATCAACAGGTGGTTCCATGGCTACTAAAGAGATAATTTGTGTAATGTGGTTTTGAACCATATCCCTTATAACTCCTGAATGCTCATAATACCCCGCCCTTGATCCTATGCCATCTTTTTCACCCAGTGTAATTTGGATATTATCAATATATTTATTACTCCACAATGACTCGAAAAGAGGGTTACAAAAACGCAAAATCATAATGTTTTGTATCATTTCTTTTCCTAGGTAATGGTCAATTCTATAAATATCTTCTTCTTTAAAAACCTTTAGCAAGCTATCATTTAGTTTCCTAGCTGTCTTTAAGTCTTTTCCAAAAGGTTTTTCAATAACCAACTTCCGCCAGCCCTCTTCCCCGCGAGAGAGGTTGTTTTTATCAATACCTTCTACAATGGTTTCAAAGTACTGGGGTGCTACGGCGAGATAAAACACCCGGTTTCCCTTTGTATGAAATTTTTCATCTAAAGCAGCAAGTGAATCATTTAATACCTTATAGCCCTCTGACTGTGTAAAATCAAATTTCACATAATGAATAATTTTTGCTAGTCGATCCCATAATGTATCCTCTATGGTATTCCTAGAATGTTTCTTTAAGGATTGATAGACTTCATCCTTGTACTCTTGCTGTGTTTTCTCTCTTCTCCCTACTGAAACAATAGCAAAATGTTCCGGCAAGAGACCATCAAACACTAAGTTATATAAAGCAGGAATAAGTTTTCTATGGGTCAAATCTCCTGTTCCACCGAAAATTACGATGATTCCTGATAGGTCCATTTGGTTATTTATTTCCATTGTGATACCTCCTTTAAGACAGGCTTTTCTTACCACTGTGTATGAAAAGCACCTTCTTTGTCAATTCTTTGATACGTATGTGCCCCGAAATAATCTCTTTGAGCTTGTAAGAGATTCATTGGAAGCTCTTGCAGACGATAGCTATCAAAATAAGAGAGTGCACTGGCAAAAGCCGGTACTGGTATACCTGTTTCAACAGCCATTGCAATAACTTTTCTCCAATCCTTTTGATAACTTTGTATACTCTCATTAAAATACTCATCTAGCAGTAAGTTAGCTAAATGAAGATCTTTGTCATAAGCTTCTTTAATCTTATTTAAAAACTGTGCCCGAATAATACATCCGCCACGGAAAATCTTAGAAATTTCTCCAAGGTGAAGATCCCACTGATAATGGTGAGACGCCTCTCTCATCAAGCTAAAACCTTGTGCATATGCACAAATTTTACTTGCATAAAGTGCCCTTCTAATGGATTCAATAAAGGCCTCTTTATCTTCTATTTCAGGAATAACGCCATCAAACTTAATGAGCTGGCTGGCCTGGACTCTTTCTTCTTTGATAGCAGATATATACCGTGCAAAAACAGCTTCTGTAATGGTAGGTGTTACTGCACCTAAATCCAGGGCCACTTGGCTGGTCCATTTACCTGTGCCTTTTTGGCCAGCAACATCCAGAATTTTATCCACAAGATATTCCCCTGTTTCAGAATCCTTTTTAGTGAAAATATCGGCGGTTATTTCTATTAAATAACTATTTAACTCTCCTTCATTCCATTTTTTAAAGATTGCGTGAAAGTCTGGCGCTGTTAAATGTAAAACCTTTTTCATGATAAAGTAAGCTTCGCAAATAAGCTGCATATCCGCATACTCAATACCATTATGCACCATTTTTACAAAGTGTCCTGCACCGTCTTCCCCAATATAGTTACAGCAAGGCTCATTTTCTACTTTTGCCGAGATTGCTTCTAGGATTGGCTGAACGAGTGTATAGGCCTCTTGACTTCCACCTGGCATAATGGCTGGACCATTTCTAGCCCCTTCTTCCCCACCGGAAATACCGATGCCCATAAAGTGATAGCCAAGAGCTGCCATTTTCTTATTTCTTCTTATTGTGTCTTTATAGTAAGAGTTTCCTCCATCAATAACAATATCACCTTTTTCAAGATAAGGGATAAGTTCGTCAAGGGTATAATCCACAGGATCCCCCGCTTTAATCATTAAGATAATTTTCCTTGGGACTTCTAATGACCCTATAAAATCTTCTAAACTAAATGTAGCTACTAAATTTTCAAAAGGCGACTCATCTACCAGTACCTTTGTCTTTTCAATTGAACGGTTATATACAGAAACAGTATAGCCTTTTTCTGCTATATTAAGCGCTATATTTTTACCCATTACAGCAAGTCCAATGACTCCTATTTTTTGTTGGCTCATTCTAATGCTCCTTTCAGTATACCAAATAGACATGTGTTTTATTAATACTTCCGACTTTAACTACCATTTTAAAAACAATTAATATTCTACTGTAATTCTATCTCTATTTCAGATAATTATCAACCTAAGTTCCATTCAAATTGTCCGTGCCCCTGAAAGCTAAAATAAATCATCCCCAGTTTAACAAAGAAAAGTCTTATTTAATGTTTATATACACCAAAAAAGCTAGTAATACTGGAAGTATCACTTCAAACCCAATAAAACCAGTTCCTACAACCATTTTTTTTTTTGGTTTTTTCTCTTTGAGATATGTTTTAATTTATATTACATCTTGCACATTTCTAAGGGTGGGTAC
This sequence comes from uncultured Candidatus Epulonipiscium sp., assembly GCA_964561345.1. Taxonomy (GTDB): domain Bacteria; phylum Bacillota; class Clostridia; order Lachnospirales; family Cellulosilyticaceae; genus JAAYSX01. The sequence goes on along the minus strand of CAZLPH010000061.1, from coordinate 1,228 downwards.
ATGGCTATGGTTAATACCTTCAATTTGTGGTAAAAAAGCCTTAGCACCTGTGGCAATAACCAACTTATCATAATGATCTTCAAAAAGTTCATCCATCTCAAGATTAAACACTTTTACAGTTTGAAGCTGTTTGTCTATAGAAATTACTTCGTGTTTTATTTTTATATCAATGTTATATCTCTTTTTGAAAAATAGAATCTCTTGGTGTTAATTGTGATATATCTTCAATACTATTACCGATATAATAAGGAAGTCCACATCCTGAGTATGAAATATCTTGGTCTCCTTCATATATAACAATCTCTGCCTGTTCGTCATTCCTTCTTGCTTTAGCCGCGGCTGATGTACCTGCTGCAACTGCACCTATAACTACTATTCTCATTCTATATTCCTCCTAATATCATTCTTGTGTTGATTGATAAAATTTTTCTATTTTAATGTCTTATTTAAATCTTCCTCTTTTAATTCCTCAGGGATCCACCATTTACTATATATGCCAGCCCTATTTAAATCCTCTTGTAATCTTGTTGCTTCATAGACTGGGGTAGCTTCTGGTAATGTCATTATAATAACTTCTGTCAACTCTTTATCTTTTAACTTGGGTAATTTTTTGCTGAACTTTACAAATCTCAAAGTTCCTGTAACACCTTCCATCTCAAAGCCATCCTCATACGCCTTAACGACGCAACCTCTTTTAGAGTCTCGCCATTCTTCCTTGCATTTACTTTTAGTAATCTTGCTTTTTATTTCTTTAACACTTGATATATTATTTTCCTTTACATGAAGGGCAGGCGTAATCTTAATATTAATGCAATGATTGATCCATATGCTATTGCAAGCTAGCGCATCATATCAGGCAATATCTATCAGCCCATTATATGTTTTGCAAGCCTTTACAAGGAGTCTTTTAGAGGCAGTTAGTTCACCTTCAGCCTTTTTACTACTACCACCTGAACCTTGGTCAAGTTCAAAATCTATTATACAACACCAAGTAACATCATGCATTAGCAGTTCTACAGTCCAGAGTATACAGCCACCCTGAACTAAGAACTTGCGTCATTTTATATTTTAATTCATTCAAACTTTGTATCCTCACCAGAAACCCTAGTAATACTGGAAGTATCGCTTCTGAAGTGCGGTAAGTTGAATTTACCCTATTATCACTTAGTTTACCAAGTGTATTTTCTACCTTATACACTTTCTTCATATATGCTAATAACATACGTAA
>CAZLPH010000060.1:0-12652 GCA_964561345.1 uncultured Candidatus Epulonipiscium sp. | reverse complement strand
AAACAGGCTACCTATTAATAGGTAGCCTGTTTTTTATTTGTTTTTTTCTAATTCTTTTTTTAGAAACTTTCCAGTATAAGAGCCTTTTACCTTAGCCACTTCTTCTGGTGTACCCACGGCCACAACTTCCCCGCCTTTATTACCACCTTCTGGTCCTAAGTCAATAATATAATCCGCTGTCTTTATAACATCTAGATTATGCTCTATGACCACAACTGAATTTCCCCCTTCTATTAGACGTTGCAATATAGCAATTAACTTTTCTACATCTGCAAAATGGAGGCCTGTCGTGGGCTCATCTAAAATATACATGGTTTTACCCGTACTTCTCTTACTGAGCTCTGTAGCTAGCTTTACCCTTTGGGCTTCACCACCTGATAAAGTTGTGGAGGGTTGCCCTAGTCTAATATAACCTAGGCCGACATCAAACAAGGTTTCTAATCTTTTATGAATAGCTGGTATTTTCTCAAAAAATCCTAAGGCTTCTTCTACTGTCATATCTAAAACATCTGAGATCGATTTATTCTTATATTTCACTTCAAGAGTTTCTCTGTTGTATCTTTTCCCATGGCAAACTTCACATGGAACATAGACATCCGGTAAAAAATGCATTTCAATCTTTAACATACCATCCCCGCGGCAAGCCTCACAACGGCCACCTTTTACGTTAAAACTAAAGCGCCCCTTTAGGTAACCTTTCATTTTAGATTCTTGGGTTTTGGCAAAAACATCCCTTATATGATCAAATATTCCTGTATAAGTTACCGGGTTGGATCTTGGTGTACGGCCTATGGCTGATTGATCTATATTAATGACTTTATCCAGGTTTTCTATCCCTTCGATATCATCATGTAATCCTGGTTTAACTTTAGCCCTCTGGAGTTCTTTAGATAAGCTCTTTAGTAAGACTTCATTAATTAAAGAGCTTTTTCCAGAACCTGATACACCTGTTATACAGGTCATATTTCCTAAAGGAATAGAAGTGGTAACATTCTTCAAGTTGTTCTCCCTTGCCCCTTTAATCGTAACCCAGTGACCATTGCCCGGTCTTCGCTTGGAAGACACGGCTATTTGCTTTTTACCACTTAAATAAGCCCCTGTTTCCGAGTTTTCACAAGCAATAATATCCGCAACTGGCCCGGATGCAATTACTTCCCCCCCGTGAGCACCAGCGCCTGGGCCTATATCAACAATCCAGTCTGCTGCAAACATAGTATCTTCATCGTGTTCAACGACTATTAGGGTGTTGCCTAGGTCCCTAAGTCTGGCAAGGGTCTTAAGAAGCCTTTCGTTATCTCTTTGATGAAGCCCAATACTTGGCTCATCAAGTATATAGATAACCCCCACTAGACCTGAACCTATTTGGGTTGCTAACCTAATTCTCTGGGCTTCCCCCCCTGATAAGGTTCCTGCTGCCCTTGATAGGGTCAAATAATCAAGGCCTACGTCAACTAAAAATCCAATTCGTTCATTGATTTCTTTTAAGATTTGAGCACCAATTTGGATTTGACGCTTTGAGAGCGTCATGGTTTTAAAGAAGTCTTGAACATCCCCTATTGGCATCTCTGTTACTTTATGAATATTAGCATCCCCAACAGTTACAGCTAAGGCATCCGGGTTTAACCTTGCACCCTTACATGTTGGGCAAGGGGTATTGGTCATTAGATCTTCATAGCCTTGTTTCATATACTCTGAGGATGTTTCATTATAGCGGCGCTCAATATTGGCTAAAACTCCTTCAAAGGCATAGTCATACTCTCTTGTTCCGTACTCACCGCTAAATTTAAACTTTACCTTTTTACCATTGCTTCCATATAAAATCATATCTTGGATTTTTTTAGGTAGTTTCTCAAAGGGTGTTGACATATCAAACTTATACAATGGCATTAAAGCTGCAAACAAGGCATAGGCATAGCTTTCAGGCTTATCAATAGAACCCCAGCCCGGTGCTGCTATTGCACCATCTGATAAGGAAAGGGTTGGGTTGGGTATGACCAAATCTGGATCTAGTTCCATTCTATTTCCTAGTCCTGTACAAGTTGGACACGCCCCAAATGGATTGTTAAATGAGAATGTACGGGGCTCTATTTCGTCTATACTAATATTACAATCTGCACAGGCAAAGCTTTGACTAAAGTTCAATTCCTCCTGGCCAACCACATCTACTACTAATAAACCACCTGTTAAAGTCATAATGGTTTCAATTGAATCTGTCAGTCTTTTTTCCACATCTTTTTTAATAACAAGCCTGTCTACGACTATTTCTATATTATGTTTCTTGTTTTTATCTAATTTTATCGTTTCATCGGATAAGTCATAAATTTCCCCATTAATACGTACGCGGATATAACCTTCCTTTGCGGCATTTTCAATGACTTTTTCATGCCGTCCTTTTCGGCCACGTACAATTGGGGCCAATACTTGAATTCTTGTTCCCTCTTCAAGTTCCATAATATTATCAACAATTTGATCAATGGTTTGTTTTTTGATTTCCTTACCACACTTTGGGCAGTGGGGTATTCCTACTCTTGCATAAAGGAGTCTTAAGTAGTCATAAATCTCTGTTACGGTTCCTACTGTAGACCTTGGATTGCGGCTAGTTGTCTTTTGATCAATTGATATAGCCGGTGATAACCCTTCTATGTGGTCTACATCTGGTTTTTCCATTTGGCCTAAAAATTGCCTGGCATAAGAAGATAAGGATTCTACATAACGTCTTTGGCCTTCTGCATAGATGGTATCAAAAGCTAATGATGACTTCCCTGACCCACTAAGCCCTGTAAAAACAATAAATTGTCCCCGCTCTAATTCTAAATCTATATTTTTAAGATTGTTCTCTCTTGCACCTTTAATAATTATTTTATCCATTTTATTTTTCATTTTACACCTTCTATTATGAGTTTTATATCTTATTATATCATAATACGTCTAATTATAAAACATATGTTCTGATTTTTCTTAACCATCCCCAAACTTTAGGATGGTTTTAGCCCATTTTCAACAGTTGTTTTTTAAGATCTTGAAGTTGGTCCCTAATTTGAGCAGCATTTTCAAATTGTAAGTCTCCTGCTGCTTTTCGCATTTCTTTTGTCATTTTTATAATAAGGCCATCTATTTCCTTTTTACTCATTGATTCAGGGTCTTTTTGAGAGAAATAATCCTCTGCTTTTTCTGCTGCTTTGGTTGCTTTGATAGCATCTCTTATCTCCTTTATAATGGTTGCAGGAGTAATGCCATGTTCTTCGTTGTAGGCACTCTGAATTGTCCGGCGACGATTGGTCTCAGAAATAGTTTTTCCCATGGAGTTTGTTACCCTATCTGCATACATAATAACTTCACCTTTAACGTTACGAGCTGCTCGTCCTACAGTTTGCATTAAAGCTGTTTCTGACCGCAAAAAACCTTCTTTATCTGCATCTAATATAATAACCAAAGAAACTTCCGGCATATCAAGCCCTTCTCGTAAAAGATTTATTCCTACCAATACATCAAATACCCCCAGACGAAGGTCCCTTATAATTTCAACCCTTTCTAACGTTACTATATCTGAGTGAAGATACTTTACTTTAATGCCCATTTCTTTAAGATAGTCTGTTAGGTCCTCTGACATGCGTTTGGTTAGGGTTGTAATAAGAACTCTTTCATTTAGAAGCACCCGTTTATTAATCTCATTAATAACGTCATCTATTTGTCCTTTTATAGGCCTTACCTCTATTGGAGGATCTAGTAGACCAGTAGGCCTAATTAATTGCTCTGCAATGGTTACAGAATGTTCTAGTTCATATTGGGCTGGTGTCGCTGATACAAACAAGACCTGATTAACCTTAGCTTCAAACTCTTCAAATGTAAGAGGCCTATTATCAAGGGCTGATGGTAATCTAAAACCATGGTCAACAAGAACCGTCTTTCTCGCCTTATCACCATTGTACATAGCCCTTACTTGGGGGATTGTCATATGTGATTCATCTATCATTATTAGAAAGTCATCTGGAAAGTAATCAATTAAAGTAAAGGGGGTGCTCCCTGCCTCTCTTCCTGATAAGTGTCTTGAATAGTTCTCAATTCCTGAGCAATAGCCAACTTCCCGCATCATTTCAATATCAAAATCTGTCCGCTGGGATAGTCTTTGGAGTTCAAGAAGTTTGTCTTCTGCTTTAAGCGCTTCAAGCCTCTCTTGAAGCTCTATATCGATAGATTGTATGGCTAATTCCATTTTTTCTGGGGCAATAGAATAGTGAGAAGCTGGAAATATAGAAACATGTTCTCGTACACCTAAAACTTGCCCCGTCAGTGTATCTATTTCCGATATTCGGTCTATTTCATCACCAAAAAACTCTACCCTAATGGCATGCTCAGATTGGTTAGCTGGAATAATTTCTATCACATCACCCCTAACCCTAAATGTAGCCCTTACAAAATCAATATCATTACGACTATATTGTATGGCAATTAGTTTTCTTAGAACATCGTCTCTATCAATTTCCATTCCTACTCTTAAAGACAAAACCAGATTTTCATAGTCTATGGGGTCTCCCAATCCATATATACACGAAACACTGGCCACAATAATAACATCCCTGCGCTCGGCTAAAGAAGCCGTGGCAGAGTGACGAAGTTTATCTATTTCCTCATTAACAGAAGAATCCTTCTCAATATAAGTATCTGTATGAGCCACATATGCTTCTGGCTGATAATAATCATAATACGACACAAAATACTCCACTGCATTATCTGGAAAAAACTCTTTAAACTCGCTATAAAGCTGAGCTGCAAGGGTTTTATTATGGGCCATAATAAGGGTTGGTCTTTGTGTTTGTTCAATTATATTTGCCATTGCAAAAGTCTTTCCTGATCCCGTTACACCAAGTAATGTTTGATGGGTATTGCCATCGTCGATACTTTCTACTAACTCTTTAATAGCACTTGGCTGATCTCCTGTTGGTTTATAGTCAGATACGAGTTTAAATTTAGTCATTAGTTCCCCTCTTTTTCTATGGAATTTTATATCCCAACTGTCATTAATATTCCTACCATAAGTCCTAAAACCACTGCTACTGTTGTTAGTCTCCCATTCCAAGCTTCTTTTGATTCTGGTATTAATTCTTCACAAACGATATATAAAATGACACCTGCAGCAAAGCCCATTACCAATGTAATAATGATGGGTGATAGAGAACTAACAACAAACCCTAGCATGGCGCCTATGCCCATTAAAAATGCCAAGGTAGCACAAATAACCCCTAATGTTTTCCCCCCTACCCCTCCTTTTTGAAGTGGAATGGCAATAGCAATCCCTTCCAGGATACTATGAAGCATAACAATAAGAGCTACTTTAATTCCTGTTTGTGGCGAAATGGCAAATAAGGTCCCTAAGGCAATCCCTTCAGGGATATTATGTAGGGCAATAGCCATAGTTAGTATAATCCCCGTTTTTACACCACTGGATTTTTTTGTATATACCCGTTCTGTAAACACACTTGCAATATTTTCTAAAGACATTCCCATACCTAAGCCTATTATAACCCCGACTAAGGCAATCAATACACCACCTTGAGCAAATGCCCCTGGCAATATATCGAAGCAAATAATAGCCATCATTAAACCTGCTGCAAGGCCCATCATTATGCCTTGCATTTTTTTATTTCTTATGTTTAAAAATGTGTATAATATAACGCCTATGGTTACGCCTATGCCTTCAGCAATAACACCAATTCCGCCTGTGACCCATATGTTCATAGCATTCCTCCCTCTACAAATATATGGACACAGTCATTTATTAGAACAATAAATTATAAAAGGCCCATTTGTCCAACTAAGGGAACTGTAAACATAATACCTTTCCCCTTTGAAGATTCATCCATCTCAAGAATTCTGGCAACTTCATCCATGGCTTTAAGAACCGTTGCCTCATTAGGGACAACTGAAAAAATTGTTTTATTAAAGTTAGATGTAAGGGCTAAATCCATCGTCGGTGAGGTGAGATCATACATACTATAGGTCGGGATTGACAAGGACGCCGCCCCTGTGGTTTCCATTACCGTAGCCCCAGGCACACCAATTTCCTCCAGTTTTTCCAATACAATTTTAGCCTTGTAATGCTCTTGTATAACAATAAAAAGAATATAAGATCTCTTCATTTTATGCCTCCTCGTCTACCGGCAATGTTTCTTGCTGCTCTTTAATATGACGCTGTAAATCGCCACCTCTAAAGTGAGTAACTGGAAGGACAAACATAATCCCTTTATTAGGAACTGTCATATCGCCACCTAAAATGCCTTCTATACTTTTCATTGCATCATGTATTTGTTCATCCTTTTCTATAACAGAAAAGATTGTCCTGTTATTTTTAGTATCCCCTTGGAGCGATTCTACTAATTTAAACAAAAAGCTTTTTTCTTCTTCTTCATCCTGTATCTTTCTTGATCCCATAGTATTAATAACCGTTGCCCCTCTTATTCCTAAATGTTGAAGACTTGTTAATATTTCCGATAAGTATTGAGTCTCGTTTAAAACAATAAATAATACGTACATACCTTCACTCCTTTGATTTTCTATGTCTCCATTGTATCAGATGAGACTGTACTTTATCAAGATAATAAAATAGACCCAAAATAATACAACTTAAATGTTGCCTTATACTGGGTCTAGCTATTATCTGGCTGTTGATTGTTGTAATTTTTCAGTTTGATCGACGGTTGTAAGTGTTTGGATAAATTCTTCTATATCCCCGTCTAATATATGATCGAGCTTATGAAGCGTTAAGTTAACCCTATGGTCTGTAACACGTCCTTGCGGAAAGTTATAAGTACGGATACGTTCACTTCTATCCCCTGTTCCTACCTGACTTTTCTTCTCGGCAGCCATTTCTGCTTGTTGCTTTGATTGCTCAAGTTCATATAATCTTGCACGTAATACTTTAAATGCCTTATCCTTATTTTTGTGCTGGGATTTCTCATCTTGACATGATATAATAAGGCCCGTTGGCACATGGGTAAGGCGTACTGCTGAGTCAGTTGTGTTAACAGATTGTCCACCATTTCCTGAGGATCTAAACACATCTACCCTAACATCATTAGGATCAATTTGTATGTCTACATCTTCTGCCTCTGGCATAATTGCTACAGTTACAGTTGATGTATGGATACGCCCACCAGATTCTGTGGTCGGAATTCTTTGTACCCGGTGAACACCACTTTCATACTTAAGTTTAGAATATGCCCCTTGCCCTTGAATCATAAAAATAGCTTCTTTAAAGCCACCAATACCACTTTCATTAAGAGACATTGTATCTATTTTCCAATGATTACGTTCTGCATATCTTGAGTACATGCGGAAAAGGTCAGCTGCAAAAAGTGCTGCCTCGTCTCCTCCTGCTCCGCCTCTAATCTCTACAATAACATTTTTATCATCATTAGGGTCTTTGGGGATTAACAAGAAGCGTAACTCGTCTTCTAATCTCTCAACATTATCCTTGTTTTCTGCCAACTCTTCTTTAACCAATTCCTTAAAATCATCGTCTAAATGATCATCTAACATTGTAAGAGCATCTTCAATTTCTGACAACGTCCCTTTATACTCTTGGTATTTTTCTATAATAGGGGTTAAATCACTATGCTCTTTCATTAGTTTTCTCCAGACATCTTGATTTGCTATAACTTCTGGGTCACTAATTTGAGTTGCAATTTCATCAAACTTTTTAACTAATTCGTCCATTTGCCCAAACATCTTATCACCTCTTGGTTTGCTTTATTAATTCATCATTCCATATGCCCATTACAATTCTATCTTTACAAGCTAAATCTTTAATCTCTTCTATTGCCACAAAGCCATTTTGTGCCATAATGTTACGCACATCTTTACTTTGATTATAACCTATTTCATATGCTAACATACCACCCTGAGCAAGATAATCTTTTGCTTGTTTTGTAATGCTTCTATAAAATCCAAGTCCATCTTCTCCCCCATCTAACGCCAGCATGGGCTCATGGTCCTTTACATCGTCTTCAAGTTCACCACAATCCTTAGATGTGATATAAGGTGGATTTGACACAATTAAGTCTACCTTTTCATCTAATTTATGGTTATTTAAAACATCGCCATAAACCCACTTTATACGATTTTCTACTTGGTTTTTTTCAGCATTTTTTTTAGCTATCTCTAACGCCTTTGTAGAAATATCAATACCCGTAAACTCTACATCTGGCAAGAATTTTGCCAAACTAATGCTAATGCATCCAGACCCTACACCTACTTCTATGATTCTTTTAAACGACTTTTTTCTTCCTCGCTCTATTAGGATTTCTACTAATGTTTCCGTATCTTGCCTTGGTATAAGGACATTCTCATCCACATAAAAAGGTAATCCCATAAATTCCTGCTCACTAGTTATATACTGCAATGGAACCCCGCTGCATCTTTTAGAAATACACCTTCTATAGACCTCTTGGTCTTCCTTTGAGACAGGTAAAGAATCATTCAAAATTAAATCTAATCTGCTGTATCCTAAAACATGGCGTGCTAGGAGCTGCGAATCAATATTGGCATTTGCTTTGTGACAGTCTTCTAGTGCTTGATGTCCTTCTTTAACTAGCTGGCGCACTGTTAGACATTGGCTCTTGGGGTACTTCTTCAGTTGATCCATACTCTAATACTCCCTTAACTGCTGCAATTGCTACTTCTATTTGTAAATCGTCAGGTTCTCTTGTTGTAAACTGCTTTTGTAGCCACATACCTGGTTTACTAAATAAGTCTGCCGTTTTGCTGTCTTCCGATCGCCTAGCCCACCTAATAAATTCATAGGAAATACCTGCAATAACTGGTACCATCACGATTCTTATGAGTGTTCTTTGCCATAGTATTTGTGTGGTAAAGACACTGAAAACCAAGATACTTACAATCATTATAACAAAAAGAAAACTCGTACCACAGCTTTTGTGTAATCGGCTACATTCTCTTACATTTTTTATTGTTAATTCTTTCCCTTGATCAAAACAATTAATTGTCTTATGCTCTGCCCCGTGGTACTCAAATGTTCTTTCTATGTCTTTCATCTTAGAAATTAATTTCATATATCCTAAAAATAGCCCTATTCTAAAAACACCTTCTACTAAGTTTTGCACAAAAGATGTTGGTAATACGCTTTTAATAAAGCGGCTTAACCACATAGGTAGGACCATAAAAATACCAATAGCAAGTACAAATGAAATTGCCATGGTAATATTAATTATTATTTTATCAGCTTTATCTCCAAAGGTCTTAGTAATCCACTCTTCAAATTTTGAAGGCTCTTCGTCATCTTCTTCTTCTCCAAACATTTCTGCGGAATATGTTAATGTTTGCAAACCTACAACAAAAGATTCTACAAATGCCACAATACCACGTATTATTGGTAGTCTAAAAAGCTTAACCCGGTCTACTATGCTGCTTGCCGGCTTTGTATCTGTTACTATTTCCCCTGTATCTTTACGTACGGCTACAGTATAAACTTCTGGACCTCTCATCATAACACCTTCTAAAACTGCTTGCCCACCGATACTATTTCGCTTAATGTTATTTTGCTTCATACTTTCACCCCTTATTTTACAGTATTATTATATCCTTTAATTAATAAAACAAAAAGGAGCTGAGCCCATCCTCAACCCCCTACAGATCTTACTTTTCGCCATATTTCTTATTGAATTTATCAATACGTCCTCTAGCTGTTGCTGCTCTTTGTTTTCCAGTATAAAAAGGATGACATTGTGAACAAACTTCAACCTTGATATTATCTGATGTAGATCTTGTCATAAAAGTGTTTCCACAGTTACATGTAACTGCACACTCTTCATATTTCGGATGTATACCTGCCTTCATTAAACTTCACCTCTTTCAACTTTAAGAAACTATATAATCTTATTAATCATATAAGTTAATTACAACATTAATATTATATCATAGCACGTTAATAGGTGCAAGCAATTAAATACTTTTAATGGTGTTTATAAATTCTTTGTTTGTTTTTGATTTAGATAAGGCCGTAATGATTTTTTCTGTTGATTCTATGGTACTAACCCTTCCCAATTGACGTCTAAGCCCTATAACACCGTCAAGTTCATCTTCATTTAATAGAAGTTCCTCTCGCCTGGTACCTGATTTTCTAATATCAATGGCCGGGAAAATTCGTCTTTCTGCCAATTGCCTATCTAATACTAACTCCATATTGCCCGTTCCTTTAAATTCTTCAAAAATCATATCATCCATTTTACTTCCTGTCTCCACAAGTGCTGTGGCTAGGATTGTTAAACTGCCACCCTCTTCTATGTTCCTTGCTGCGCCAAAAAACTTCTTTGGCATATAAAGAGCAGTTGGGTCTAGCCCACCTGATAGTGTTCTTCCACTTGGGGGAACTGTTAAATTATAAGCCCTGGCCAATCTCGTTATACTATCTAGCAATATAACCAAATCCTTACCCTGCTCTACCATACACTTGGCACGCTCCAAAACCATCTCAGCAACTCTTTTGTGATGTTCTGGTTCTTCATCAAAAGTAGAGGCTACAACTTCTACATTAGTGCCTTGAATAGATCTTCTAATATCTGTAACTTCTTCTGGTCTTTCATCAATTAATAATACAATTAGTGAGATTTCGTCATGATTGTGGGTAATCGCGTTAGCAACTTGTTTGATAAGAACTGTTTTACCAGCTTTGGGAGGTGCTACAATTAATCCTCTTTGCCCTTTTCCAACAGGTGCTATAAGATCAATTAAGCGAGAAGAAAGTTGTTTTTGATCAAATTCTAAATGTAATTTTTCCAAGGGGAAAATAGGTGTTAATGTTTCAAATCGGGGACGTCTACGGGCTACTTCTGGCGGGTCACCATTTACTTTATGGACATATAATAATGCACCAAACTTTTCATTACTTCTTGGAAGCCTCATATCTCCTTCAACCCAGTCACCAGTTTTTAAGTTAAATCGCCTTATCTGGGAATTAGAAAGGTAAATATCACTCTCACTTCGCATATAGTTATTAGGCCTTAAAAATCCGTAACCATCAGGCATTACTTCTAAAATCCCTTCACCTGGCGCCCGGTCATATTTCTTCCTTAGTTCTTCTTCTTTAGATTCCATTTGCGGCTCTTCTTTTATGTCTTTTATTGTATCTTTTATTGCTTTAATTAAATCTGCCTTTTTATATCCTGTTACGCCTTTTAATCCTTTTTCTTTTGCTATTTCTTTTAACTGAACAAGCGTCATAGTGTCTATATTCATCAATGCTTATTGCTCCTTTTAGTGTATTAAGTATTTACTTCTAGCGGAACATCCCAGTAATACCTTTCTTACCGTAAATAGCTCCTTGTGTTAACTTTGAGATTAGCTACATTCATTGTAACATCATTTCTTCATAGATTAAACACTAATACGAAGATTCCATACCCAAAGGACACCTTTAGATATGGAATAGGGTTTAATCTTCTTCAGATTTTCCGCTGAATTCATTTAACTTGTTTTCTACTTTTCGTTTTATTTCCTCATAATGTTTTCCTGTTAGGATCCTTAATCCATCTTGAACACTGGAGATAGCATAAATATGAAACATTTCAGCCTTAATAGCTTCTATGACCTGACTATCTAGCACTAAATCCTGTATATTTTGCTCCGGTATTATAACCCCTTGATCACCCGTTAATCCTCTTTTTTTACAAATATTAAAAAAGCCTTCTACTTTGTGAGTTACGCCTCCTACAGCCTGAATAATACCATGCTGGTTGACCGACCCTGTAACAGCAATATTTTGCTTAATAGGGAGGCCTGAAAGACTGGATATAATACTATACAACTCGGCACTTGATGCGCTGTCTCCATCTATTTTACTATAGTTTTGTTCAAAACAAATACGGCAAGTGATAGACAAGGGAAACTTTTGCCCATATATCTGTCCTAAATACCCTTCTATTACCTGACTTCCTTTTGTATGAATAGGTCCACTTAGTTTGGCTTCTTTTTCAATATTAATAATTCCTCTTGACCCTTTATAGGTGGTTGCAGTAATCTTTGTTGGTTGCCCAAATCGGTGCTCACCTGTATCGTATATGGTAAGAGCATTCACTTCCCCAACACAACTTCCTCTTGTTTGAATCATAACTATATTATCTATAATCTGCTCTTGTAATTTTTCTTCATAGCGTCCTACCCAGTACCTTTGTTGGGCTATGGCTAGTTGAACGTGCCTTTGGCTAACAAGATTAGATTTTTCCAACTTGGCTAAAGTACTTGCCTCAATCAAGAGGTTACCAATCCTACTAAATTGTGTTGTAATTTTCTTCTGATTTTCTACCCACCTTATGGCCTGCCGCAATATGGCTCTAACTGCTTCTTGGGAAAATGACAAGAGATGGTGCTGATTGCAGAATGTTTTAATAAACCGAGCAACAAGCTTACTATTGTCTTGGGTATTAGACATTTCTCTATCAAAATCCGCCTTTACCTTAAATAGCTTCTTAAAATCCGAATCACCTTCATATAGTAAATGATATATATTAAGACTCCCTATTAAAATTACTTTCACAGATATGGGGATGGGCTCTGGCTTTAGGGTTGATACAGTCTGAACGCTAATTCCCGCAGCATTTTCAATATGAACTTGCTTCGTTTTTATAACCTGTTTCACAGC
>CAZLPH010000059.1:0-12735 GCA_964561345.1 uncultured Candidatus Epulonipiscium sp. | reverse complement strand
AATCAATTAGGTTTGGAAAAACAGTTGTGATATATTATGGACTTATCTCAGCTATTTTGGGCCTACTAGCATACTTTACCTACAGCCCAGAAGGCCCAGGTATTATTTTACCAGGAATGGAGACAATAACATGTTATTTGTTATTTGGATTAGGATTAGATGGCTTTGGGAATAACTTAAAGATGTTTTTACAAAACGGTATTTCCAGAAAATCCTTAACCTATAGTTACCTCATAATTGTTGGTGGAATATCAATTATAATGGGATTTGTAAGCAGTATTAGCAATCTAATTTTAAACCAGCTTGCAAATTATGATTCAGTTTTAGCTAATATAAACTATCTAAGTAACCATGCCATATTGAAGTTTCTAGAAGGTTATTTGTATATTACCTTATTATATATGATTTATGCTATGATTGGTTTATCTATTGCTGTAATTTACTTTAGAATGAGTAAAAGGGTTAGGATTATAACCCTTATTAGCGGCTCAATCTTCATAGTCGGCGGCCCTATATTGATTGGATTGAATTCTCATACTGCTATTGTCAGAGGAGTAATTAAATTTATTATTGATCTATCAGGGATTATAAGAAATTCTAATATATACTTGGTATATATGATTATATTAGTTGTTTTAGGCGCCTTAAGTTATCAATTAATAAAAAAAGCGGTTGTTAAAACATCTTAACCAGCTAGTTAAGATATGATAAGGAGTTAATACTATGTCAACAGATCAACTAAGAGTAATGTGGAAAGTATTAAATGTTGTTAAGACTATTAGTATGCTTATAATTATGGGAAAGAGCATCTTTATTAATCAAATCGATAAGCATATAGGTAAAAAGGCACGAAGAGCAATTATTTCTCTTCTCTTGCTTATATTTATTACCAGTGCTTGGGGGGCTTCAAGAGCCAAATTAAAATTCCATGAGCAAGTTGTCACAGAACATATGGACCAAGTAAAAGAACAGCTAGGACCAGAGACTAAATATAACTTCAAGGTGGATTCTGACCACTATCCTTTTATAAAAAAGGACCCAAATCTTATGGAAAACAATAAAAACCGTATGGTTAGCAATCATTTGTTAGAGATAAAACACAATAATCTAGCCTTTACGGCTATGAGGATTAAGCCTACCATGAAGATAACCGTAGGCACTAGGATGCGGCGTAGTAAAAATACAGTTATAATGAGGGCGGGATATGTTTTTGCTGAGAATGTTCTGCCAGCTGACCTTAAACTTCATGTTGCCACACGTGGATTTGCAAGCAATCCTCATTTACAAGGAGAGGTCTTAACAACAGACGATCCCCTTTTAACAAACGCCGTACAGGGATTTGATGTGGAATCTATTGTTAAGAAACTAAGGGATTTCAAAAGGCAATATAGTAAGGAAGTTGCTTTATTTATAGAAGATGGCTCTATAGGCCTTACAATAAGCCCTTTTTACTATTTCCAATACCAGGAAGTTGATAGTGAGGATATAGAAGGTGAGCTTAATTTAGATTTAGATATTTTAAAAAGTGCCGTGGTATTTCTAGAAGAAATCATAGGAGGAGAGGGGGAAAGAGTTAATGCCCCTTAATAAGGAGAGACTAATGATGGTTAATAAAAGGACCTTGTTTTGCATTGTAACTGGTTTGTTTTGGTTTTCACTCTATGCCTATGTTCCCCAGATGTCAAACTTTGCACAAGATATGGGTGCTAGTTATAAAATGATTGGGATTATTACGGGGGCATATGGCCTTAGTCAGACAGTGATTAGAATACCCCTTGGGATTGCATCTGATGTCTTAAATAAAAGAAAAATATTCATCAGCCTAGGGCTTTTCACAACAATTATTAGTGCACTCATGGTTTTTGTTTTCCCCAGTTCATATAGCCTCCTAATCGGGAGATTACTGGCAGGTGTAGCCGCAGCGACTTGGGTGAATTTCACAGTTATGTTTTCTAGCTACTACAAACATTCTGAATCTACAAAGGCTATAGGGATTATTAATTCTGCCAATATGATTGGCCAATTTGCTGCCGTATTAATAGGCGGAGCCCTTGCCCTATATCTGGATATTAGATATGTTTTTTTACTGAGTGCTATAGTAGGATTTGCTGGGTTTTTATTAAGTTTCTTTATAGAAAAAGAAGAAGTTGCTGTGGATAAAGAACCCTTAAAAGTAGCAGATTTACTTATTATTCTTAAGGATGTGGATATATTACATATTTGTTTTCTGGGAATTATAGCCCAATTAATCACCTTTGCAACAATTTTTGGCTTCACCCCCATTATAGCAACTAATCTAGGCGCCAATAATTTTGAGCTAGGACTCCTTACAACAGCCTATAACTTTCCTCAAATATTATTTTCTGCCCTAGCAGGTATTGTATTTGTAAAACACCTAGGAGCAAAAAACACCCTGTTAATTGGATTTAGCTTAAGTACACTCCTATGTATTGCCATACCCTTTGTTCCCAATTTAGGGGTTTTATATGTGGTGCAGTTTTTTAACGGTATAGGGCGGGCCATGACTTTTCCTATGTTAATGGGATTGGTGATTGAAAATGTAGATTCTAATTTAAGGACCACAGCCATGGGCTTCTACCAAGCAGCATATGGTATAGGAATGATTGTAGGGCCAATGCTTTTAGGGGCAATAGGGGACCAGTTTGGCTTAATGGTAGGATTTGTTTTCACGGGCCTACTAGGACTTCTTGCAATTGCCTCTATATGGATCAAGGCAAGGCGTGATGAAAATCGTTTGGCATATAGATAAAAGTGTGTTAGAATATTCATATAACCATACATTCGAATATTGTAATTAAGCATACAATATTATTTATATTGAATTATTTTAGAAAAAATACACATGATATGCTAAGGAGGTTAATAATGAAAAATATTCTTGATATATGTGAAAAATTATTAAGCAAGGAAATGAGCCTTAATGAGCTAAAATCTGTCAGTACAAGTTATAACATTTATCCTGATTCCATTATAAAGGCAGAAGGATCAATGTTGTTTTTGGCTAAGCAAGACACTTTGAAGTCCTTGGTAATCTTAGAGCAAGGCCCTTTATTTGAAAAGTTTGAAGGGGAAGTAATACCAGGGGGAAGAGGAAAGATTTGCCCTCTCAACCATAATAATAGTCAATCCTTAAGAGAGGTCTTCTCTTTTACAGCCCCAAGGTCCCATAAGGGAGAGTCTATTACTATTGGTTTAGGTGATCGTCTTGGACTTGCCTCTATAGGACATCTACGTTTGGCTAAGGAATATAAGTTTTTCCCTGTCTTAGCCCAACAGTCAATTAGGGAGTTAAACCTAACGGGGAGGACCTACAAAGATGTCTTAGATTCAGCTTCTTGGTCAGTTTTCCAAGAAGGGTATAAGGACGGATTTGGGGCGGATGGAGACCATTTAAAGACACATGAAGAGGTCAAGATGGCCCTAGAGTGTGGCTTTACAATGATTACCCTAGATTGTTCAGATCATATTGATAACACAGTATATGGGTTAGATGAAGGGCAGATAGAGCAAAAATATTCTTTGATAGACAAGCCAATTAAAGATGCCTTGGAGGAGAAGTATTTAAATAAGACCAGGGAAATTAGTAATAATATTAACATTACATTTAATGACCTTGACTTTAAAAAAATCGTTCTTGTTTATCTAAAGACAATAGAACATGCCACTAGTATATACAAAGATTTACTAGCCCCCCTTGGGGATAAAATTGATTTCGAGCTATCCATTGATGAAACCTTATTTACAACTTCTACCGCTGCCCATTACCTTGTAGCCGCTGAGTTAATAGATAGGGGCGTCAAGATATCTAGTTTGGCCCCAAGGTTTTGTGGTGAGTTCCAAAAGGGAATTGATTATATCGGTGATAGAGACCAGTTTCGAGAAGAATTTACAGAGCACTTTTTAATCTCACAGCATTTTGCCTATAAGATTAGTGTTCACTCTGGTAGTGATAAGTTTAGTGTCTTTCCTATAATAGGGCAAGTGACCAAGGGGAAGTACCATCTTAAAACAGCAGGTACTAACTGGCTAGAAGCGCTGAGGGTTATAGGCTTGAAGGATCCAGATTTATTTAGGGAAATATATAATTTTGGTGCTAAGAACTTAGAAGAAGCCAAGAAATACTATGCTATTAAAGCAGGATCAGGGGATATTATATCTTTAGACCCTATCAGTGACACGGGTATACCTGCACTCTTGGATGATGAAAATGTCAGGCAAATACTTCATGTTACCTATGGCCTTATACTCCAGACCAAAAGTGAGGATGATCAGTATCTATTTAGGGATAGGATCTATGACCTCTTAAACACCCATGAAGAGGCCTACTCAAAAGCATTGTATGACCATATTGGTAGGCATGTTAAAAAGTTAAATATCCAAAAAATAAAAGATTAAAAAAACATGTTTCTAGAGTCAACATGTTTTTAATAGAATAAAACCCTTATGGGTAAACGAGCCTTTTAGTTAAAGGGCTCGTTTTTTTCTTGTATTATTGATAATAAGTCAGAAGACAAAAAGGTGAAATTTGTAA
The DNA here is from genome assembly GCA_964561345.1 of uncultured Candidatus Epulonipiscium sp. Taxonomy (GTDB): domain Bacteria; phylum Bacillota; class Clostridia; order Lachnospirales; family Cellulosilyticaceae; genus JAAYSX01. The sequence goes on along the minus strand of CAZLPH010000059.1, from coordinate 8,183 downwards.
AAGGTGGTTGACAAAAAAAATCTGTTTGCTATACTAGTAAAAGTAATGAGATTGATAATCGATATCAATTAAAAAATCTGCTTGTTTATCAAGCTATATCTTAAAGGAGAATATATGTGAAGAAATTTACTGTTTTAAAAGGAACTGCAATGATGGCCATGTCTATTATGTTGCTTACAGCTTGTTCAAACCCAAGTAATGAAGCTAGTGGGGTTGAAAAGCCAACAAGTGAAGCTGTAGAAACTGTGGACAAAGAAGAAACAGCTGAGGTAGAAAAAGCTTCAACGGTTGACATAACTGATGCCCACGGGACTGTTACTGTTCCTGTTAATCCAAAGGATGTCATCTCACTAGATAGTAGAAGTTATGAAACCTTGTCTGATTGGGGAGTTGAATTAGCAGCGGCTCCAAAGGGTGTCATGTCTCCTAGTTCACCATATGTAAGTGATGAGTCAGTTCTAGATATTGGCAATCACCGGGAACCAAATCTTGAAATATTAGCAGCAGCAGACCCAGAACTGGTTATTGTAGGTCAAAGATTTGGCGCTTTTTATGAAGAGATAAAAGCATTAGTACCAAATGCAGCTGTTATTGATCTTAATATTGATGTGTCAGAGGAAACGGATACACCAGGTAAAAACCTAGTAAATGGACTTAGGGACAGTACAATTAGTTTGGGACAGATTTTTGATAAAAATGAAGAGGCAGGACAATTAGTAGCAGATTTTGACCTTGCCATAGAGGATGCTAAATCTACATATAATGGAACAGACACAGTCATGAGTGTTGTGGTTTCTGGCGGGAATATTGGTTTTGCAGCGCCAGGTTCTGGCCGTGTTTGGGGGCCAATGTATGAAATTTTTGGATGGGTTCCTGCACTAGAGGTTGGGGGAGCCACATCAGACCATCAAGGAGATGATATCTCTGTAGAAGCCATTGCACAAAGTAATCCGGATTGGATTTTTGTACTAGACCGTGACGCAGCAGTATCTTCTGAAACTGACGCAGTTCCGGCTGAGGATGTTATTGATAAGTCGCCTGCCCTTCAAAATACAACAGCGGTTTCTAAAGAGCAGATTGTTTATGCACCAAATGATACTTACACAAATGAATCCATACAAACATATCTCAAGCTATTTGAAAATCTTGCTAAAGCTTTAGGTAAATAGTCCGAAGGAGTAGAGGCGCGTGCAAAACAACATAACACAAAAAATAACTAGGGCTGGGAATTCTCAGTCCTCAGCTTATAATCATAATCAAGTTTGGACAAAACCTTTTATTTTAGCAATCATAGGCCTTATTATTTTGGGCCTTATATCACTAACCACTGGGGCTTATGATATAAGGGGGCAAGAGGACGGAGTTCAAATGTTTTTTATAACCCGTGTTCCAAGAACAGTTGCACTAATGCTTACTGGGGCTGCAATGTCAATGTCAGGACTGGTCATGCAACTAATTACCCAGAATCGTTTGGTTGAACCAACCACAACAGGAACCATTGAATGGTCTGGTTTGGGACTTGCCCTTGTTTATATAGTCTTCCCAGCGCCATCATTGTTGTTAAGAATGACAGGTTCAATTATTTTTTCTTTTATTGGAACCATGGTTTTTTTCTTGTTTTTGAGACGGGTTAAGCTTCGGTCATCTTTAATTGTCCCTATTATTGGCATGATGCTAGGGGCTGTTGTGTCAGCTGTTTCCACTTTTATTGGCCTTGTTTTTCAAATGTCGCAAAATATTGAGACCTGGTTTGTAGGCTCTTTTGCTCCGGTTCAAATTGGTAGATATGAATACTTATGGTTTATTGTCATTGTCACCTTTTTTATTTTTATCTATGCTGATAGGCTGACTCTAGCAGGGCTTGGGGAGGATGTTTCAACAAGTCTTGGTGTGAATTATAATCGGATTGTGCTTTTAGGTACTGGTCTTATTTCGGTTGCCATTGGAATCGTTGCAGCTGTTATTGGTAATTTGCCTTTCTTAGGCTTAATTGTCCCCAACATTGTTTCAATGTATAGGGGAGATGATCTTAGAAGTAATCTACCCTGGGTATGTGTCATTGGGATGGCTACTATAACAATTTGTGATATTATATCCCGGACCATTATAAAGCCTTTTGAAGTACCTGTTTCTCTGATACTTGGAAGTGCAGGAGCAGTGGTATTTATTTTTATCTTATTAAAACAAAGGAGGCTAGGATGAATCAATTAGTCTATGGTAAGAGCAGGTCAGCTAGGGCTTTTCGCTCAAAAAAAGAAGAGAGGCGTTACTGGATTTTGTTAGTAACCTTGATTGCCTTAGGGGCTCTTGCTTCTTATGGTCTTCTGGTTTATAACAATCCAGTTCCAATAGATTCACCCTCTTTTATGCCAGTTGTTAGAAGAAGGATGGTGGCTCTTGTTGCAATGATTCTAGCTGCCATCTGTCAGAGTTTGTCAACAGTTGCCTTCCAATCTATTACAAGTAATCGGGTTATAACCCCTTCGCTTTTAGGGTATGAGTCACTATACTCAGCGATCCATACAGGGACCATGTTTTTCTTTGGCGCTAGTACATTTATAAGTTTTAAAGGTACTGGAGCATTCTTGTTTCAAGTTGCTCTTATGGTTTTAATGTCTTTAATTCTTTATGGCTGGTTGCTTTCTGGAAAGTATGGGGATTTACAACTCATGCTTTTGGTTGGGGTTATTATTGGTACTGGTCTAAAGTCTTTGTCATCTTTCATGAGACGACTCCTTGCACCATCAGAGTTTGATATCTTACAGGCAAGAATGTTTGGGTCTGTAAATAATGCAGACCCTGGCTATTTTGCCATTGCCATACCAATTGTAATCCTTATAGCATTACTTATTATTGCATATTCTAAGAAATTAAATGTTATATCTCTTGGAAAAGAAGTTTGTACGTCTGTGGGTGTTAACCATCAATTTAGTGTGATCTACACCCTTGTATTAGTGGCTGTTTTAATGTCAATTTCAACGGCTTTGGTTGGACCACTCACTTTTTATGGGTTTTTAGTGGCAACACTTAGTTATCAAGCGGCGCCAACCTATGATCATCGGTATGTCTTTCCAATGGCTCTTGCCATAGGATTTCTGATTATAACCCTTGCATATTTTTTTATGTATCATGTGTTTAACGCCCAAGGTGTGGTTTCTGTTATAATCGAAATATTTGGTGGCTTAACATTTTTAATTGTGGTTTTAAGGAAGGGGACATTATGATAAGAATTGGTAATGTTAGAAAACAATACTCTGAAGAAGTAGAAATAGGCCCTTTGAATATTGATATACCAAAGGCAGGTCTTACCTCTTTAATTGGACCAAATGGTGCTGGAAAGTCCACGGCTCTTTTAATGATTGGAAGATTATTAGATATGAATGAAGGTCAAATTAGTGTGGCAAATATGGATGTTTCTGATGCCAAGTCAGGGGACCTGGCAAAGGTTTTGACTATTTTGCGGCAAGAAAACCATTTTGTGACCAGGCTTACTGTTAGGCAATTAGCTGGATTTGGACGTTTTCCTTATTCCAAGGGAAGGCTGACCAAAGAAGATGAGGCTATTATTTCTAAATATATTGATTTTCTTGACCTAAGAGACCTAGAAAATAGGTATTTAGATGAGCTTTCAGGTGGCCAAAGGCAAAGGGCGTACGTGGCAATGGTCCTGTGCCAAGAGACAGAGTATGTGCTTTTGGATGAACCATTAAATAACCTAGATGTAGCCCGTTCCGTTCAAATGATGGCCCATTTGAGACATGCTGCTGATGCCTTTGGAAGAACAATTTTAACTGTTATGCATGATATAAATTTTGCAGCCCAGTACTCTGATAGAATTTGTGCCATGAAAGATGGAAAGATTGCTGCTTTTGGAACCGTAAAAGAGATTATGGACCCAAAGATTTTAACAGATATTTTTGAAACAAGAATAGATATTATTGACGGGCCTCATGGGTCAATAGCAGTTTATTAGTGATGAAGCTAAAAATAGAATAAAAATAAATGGCACAATAAACTTTGATACATGAACACCTAAAGAGGGCAAGTAGCTAAAAAGCTACTTGCCCTCTTTAGGTGCCCCTCCGGTATGTGAAAAAAGCTAGGTTGAAAAAGAAATACGTAGGAAAATTGTACCTTATAACAATACTATTTTATGGCAATCTTAATCATGGCTCATTTATACAATTATTAATAAGGGGGAAGATGAAAAAATGAAAAGAAAAGGTATTGGAGAGCCGATGCTTTAGGCCTTAAGGCTGGCCAGTATAAGATGAAGGTTGAAGCCATACTTGAAGATGGGTCAACAATAGATGCAGGGACAAATAGCATGGATGTAGCTGCCCACGATCGAAGTGGATTTGCCTTTTCAAGTGAGTCTGATTATAAGACAGGTTCTGGTGCTTATAATAAGGAAGATTCATACTTTACCAATGCAGTCTACGTAGGGCCAAATGGTACACCAACAGGGAATGGTGAAAAAGAAAATCCATTAGATTTAATAAGCGCTATTGAGGCTGTTAAGTCACTTGATGAATCAGCAATTTTGCTAATAGATGGTAGCTACTGGTACCTAGAAGGAATGACTATTTATGGCGCTGCGGATAACGGTATCATGGTATCAGGTAGCCATAATATTATAGAGAATTGTGTATTAGATTCAAATATACCGTGCTATATAATAGCAAGAAGTGGTACGGCGTAGAGAAACTACAAGTAATGGATACAGGTAAATCAGCTCAAAGAGGAGCAGAGTTATCAGCGGGCATTACGGCGTCTGACTTTATAGATGATAAGGTGCCAGCAGTAGGAACTGATTGTCATAAAGCGTGGAGAAATGCTGATGGAACCATTAATACAAATGGTGTAGGTATCATTTCATCCGCAAGCCAATACGCTAGTTTCTCAACAGATGGTGATCTTATCGGGGCGAGATTTTTTGCTAATAACAATACCACACTGACACAAGTTAGCATTGATTCAAGCCAAGTTGAAATTCCAGAAGAAGAAGTAGAAATCCCAGTAGGAAGTGAAGAAACAGCGCAAAAGCTTACAATTATAGGGACTTCAACTTTTGATAAGACAAAAGAAGGTGGAACTGTATCAGGTGGCGGTGAAATTGCTAAGGGAGGAAACACTAATATACTTGCAAAAGCAAATGATGGTTATATCTTTAGCAAGTGGATAGATAATGATAGTCATGATGAGCATACAAGCGGTGCAAGTATTTCACTAAATATTCAATCAGATAGGGACTTTACGGCGGTGTTTGAGCCAGTTATAATAAAAGATACAACTATGATGCCTTTAAGATTTATAACAGAAAATCTTGGCAGAAGCATTGTTTGGGATCAAAAGATACAAGAGATCACCTTAAATATCAATGGAACAGAATTAAAAATGCAAGTAGGAGTGGAGATTGAAGGATATGATATATCACCTGTGATTCAAAACGGTAGAACATTAGTGCCACTACGTTATATTTCAGAGGCAATAGGGGCTAACGTAACATGGGTACCATCAACAAAGGCAATAGAAATCGTAAGATAGATTAAATTTCTAAAAAACTTTCATTCTAAAAGGAATCTCATAAGTTTCTTTTACTTTTCTAAATTGATGGGGGGAAATAGCCATGAGTTTCTTAAAGGTATAGGAAAAATGCTGACGACTGTTAAAGCCAGCCTCTATTGCAATATCAACAATAGGGGCATTGGTGTGTTGCAAAAGTAAAATAGATTTATGGATCCTTTTTTTAATAATATAGTCTGTAATAGGGATTTGTAATTGATTAACAAAAAGTCGTTGTAAGTAAGCAGATGATATACCGACATAATGGGAAATGTCATCAATATAAATCCCAGAATCAAAATGCTTATCTATATATTCTTTTGCTTTTTTAATATAATGCAGACCAATGGCATGATCAGAAGAATGACCATGCTTTAGAGATAATAATGTTAGGAGTTTTAAAAGTTCTAAATCAAGCAGTAGGGGATTAGGGGCATTTTCAACATAAGCGTGTATGGTGAACATAATATCTTGTAGGGAATCTTTATAGGCAATATCTTGAATAATAATAACGGGTTTCTTCTCTTTTAAAAATCCAATAAAATCAGGAGATGTATTGAGCAGGTGGGTGACGCCGCAGCTATCCTTAGACTGGCTTATTAGGTCGATTTCTAAGTTGAGAATCCTACAAGGGGACGCTTTGCTAACCCCTAGCATATGGGGAATATGAGAATCTATAAAAATAAATTCACCTGCTTTAAGGTGGGCATCATAAGATTTGTGATTAAGTGTATAAGTAATCTTGCAGGTGCCTTTAGCAACATACATAATTTCAATAGCAGAGTGGCTATGTAAATCCATATAAAAAGTTGTGAAGTTTTGGCAGTAGTATCCAGATACATGAAAATTACAACTTCTATCAAGGAGTTGGTAAAGGCTATTTAATGTTGGCAATAGAATTCCTCCTTATAAGTCTTTATGAGTATAATATCATAATATCTTACATTTGTAACCCCCTATTAATAATCTCTGACACACTGGTAAAAATTATGTGTTACATTAATCTTATACATTAATCTAACACATAAGGAGGAAGCAAATGTCTTTTAAAATTGCATTTATAGGAGCAGGTAGTATAGGCTTTACACGGCAACTATTAACAGATCTTATGTCTGTAAAAGAATTTCATAATATTGAGGTTGCTTTTACTGATATTAACCCAGAAAACTTAAGAATGGTAACTGAGCTATGTCAAAGGGACCTTGATGAAAATGGCCTTGATATTAAAATTCAATCAACACGAGATAGAAGGGAAGCTTTTAAAGATGCCAAATATATCTTTAATTGTGTCAGAATAGGTGTACTTGAGGCTTTTAAAACAGATGTAGAAATACCTCTTAAATATGGCGTAGACCAATGCGTTGGGGACACTTTATGCGTGGGTGGGGTAATGTATGGGCAGCGTACGATTGCAGCTATGCTGGATTTTTGTAAGGACATGAGAGAGGTTGCAAGGCCGGATGTTCTCCATTTAAATTACTCAAATCCCAATGCAATGGTGACCTGGGCCTGTAACCATTATGGTAAAATCAACACAATTGGCCTGTGCCATGGTGTTATTCACGGCCAAGAGCAAATTGCAGAAGTTTTGGGCCTTACTTATGAAGATTTAGATGTTATTTGTGCAGGGATTAATCATCAAACCTGGTATCTTTCGGTTAAACATAATGGCCTCGAGAAGAGAAATGACTTACTTGAAGCCTTCCAAAAACATGAAAAATTCTCAAGGCAAGAGAAGGTTAGAATTGATATCTTGAAGCGTTTTGGCTATTACTCCACAGAGTCTAATGGACATTTGTCAGAATACCTTGCATGGTATAGAAAAAGACCAGATGAAATAAAAGATTGGATTAGTCTTGATAGCTGGGTTCACGGGGAAACAGGTGGCTATCTAAGGGTATGTACAGAAGGTAGAACTTGGTTTGAGACGGATTTTCCAAACTGGCTAAAAGCGCCTGCCAAAAAATATGATGGCAGTGATAGGGGAAAAGAGCATGGGTCCTATATTGTAGAATCATTAGAAACAAGGCGAATGTATAGAGGGCATTTCAATGTGGTTAACAATGGGTGTATTACGAATTTACCTAATGATGCGGTTGTGGAGGTTCCATGTTATGTAGATGGCAATGGTATTATGGTTCCACAAGTCGGAGAACTTCCAATAGGGTGCGCAGCTATTTGCTTACAAAGTATTAATGTCCAACGGCTAGCAGTTAAGGCGGCTGTAGAGGGGGATGTAGAAATTTTGAAACAAGCAGCCTTATTAGATCCATTAACAGGTGCTGTATGCAATCCGCCTGAAGTATGGCAAATGATTGATGAGATGTTAATAGCCCAAGAGCAATGGTTGCCACAATATAAAGAAGCAATTAAAACGGCAAAAGAAAGATGGGTTAAAGGTAATTTGATTCCAACTAAAGTAAACAAAGGCGCCGCAAGGTTACAGACAAAGACGCTTTCACAAATGAATCTAGAAAAAGATAAAATGAGGAAAATGGCCCAGGCAGCAGCAAAAGAAAATATAGACTGATATTAAAAATACTAAAAGTCCCATGGAGAGATCGAGGGCACTGAAAAAGTCTCTTAATAAAGACTAAATAAAAATACGCTAGGAATGC
>CAZLPH010000058.1:0-12824 GCA_964561345.1 uncultured Candidatus Epulonipiscium sp. | reverse complement strand
TCTGTTGTTGATGCTTTAATGGATATGAATATTCCTTTTTATTTGCAAGATAGTATTCCGAGTTTGTATGAACACTGGATTACAAAGGATATATTAGCCTATTTTAACCTAACACAAAAACTGACAGATGATGGCTCCCTTTTACGTATTTTGAACAAACCCAAGCGTTATATTAGTAAGGCAATTATTGCCCAGGCAATTAAAATAAACAAACATGGGGTTTTGCGCGATTTATATGGTGTAAGAGAATGTAAGCCGTGGCAAATTGACCGCTTAGAGGAACTTAGGTTCCAACTCCAGCAGCTGCGAACGAGAAAGCCATATGAGGGTGTTAAGTATATTCGCAAGGTCATCGGTTATGATGATTACCTTAGGGAGTATGCCCAGTACAGGAAAATCCCCACAAGCGGGATTATGGAGATTCTTAATGAGCTCCAAGAAGCATCCAAAGGATATGACAGCTATGATCAGTGGACAGCACATATAGGCCATGTTATGGAAGAACTAAAAAACCAGAAAAAGCAAAACCATAGAAAAACCAAGGAAAAAGAAAGAAGTGGTGTGGTCTTATCTACCATGCACAGTGCTAAAGGCCTGGAGTTCCAGGCAGTGTTTATCATTGGCACAGTGGAGGGCGTGGTGCCCCATGCAAAGAGCAATGGACCAGATGCGCTTGAAGAAGAGCGGCGTTTATTTTATGTGGGAATGACAAGGGCAAAAGAGCACTTATATATTTACATTCCTGAGCATAAATATGAAGGTAAGACAGAAGAGTCCCGTTTTATAGAGGAAATATTTCCAGTTAAAAATAAATAATTAAAAGAGGTGGAAAAATGTTTAGAATGACCAATAAAAAGAGAAGAATAATAGCAGGTGTTATTGGCGGAATGCTTGCCCTTGTTATGGTACTAGGTGTTGTTGGATCTGCAGTTATGTCTATGATGTAATACAATTAGCCAGTGGGCTTTAATGACTTGAAGTAACAAATGTAAGGAGGGCGGGAAATGCGAAATAAAAAGATTGTTTTAATCATAACTTTTATTGCTGTTGTCCTTGCAGGTTTAGGGACAGGAGCGACCTTATGTGTGTATTCACAAACCAAAGAATATGACCAAATCTATCGAGATGGTGTGTATGTTGAAGGGATTGATTTGGGTGGGCTCACAAAAGAAGAAGCTAAAGCCAAAGTATCGAGCTTGGTTAAGACAAGAATAGAAGGCAAAAACATTGTTTTTTATGGCCATAACAAAGAGTGGGAAATTCCTTATGAAAAATTTCAGGGAAAACACAATATAGACCAGGTTCTTGAAATGGCTTTTCAAGTAGGACACCAAGGCAATACCTTCCAACGCTTTAGAGAATTTACTAAAAAGCAAGTAGAAAAGAAAGAATTTATGCTAGAGCATTCTTATAATGAGGCAATAGCAGAACAAATTATAAGAGAATATGCAGATGAGTTTTATGTTGCCCCTAAGGATGCAACAATGGTAAGAAAAGACAAACGCTTTACCATTACACCAGAACAAGCAGGGCAAGAATTAGATATAAAAACAACGGCAGAGAAGTTAAATGCTGCATTTCAATCAGAAGAGGGGAAGGTTGAGGCGGTTATAAGGGCCTTAGAACCTAAGAAGACATCAGATTACTTTAATAATGTTCAAAGCCCAATTGCAAGTTTTTATACAACCTTTGGTAATTCAGATCCTGATCGTAATGTTAACCTTGCGGTTGGGGCGGCGACGATTAATACCTCTGTTGAGCCTGGGGCGACATTTGCCCTCTCAGATCATTTAGGGATTATCTCGGCGGAGAATGGTTACAAAAATTCTAAGGTAATTGTTAATGGAAAGCTGGTAGATGGTATTGGCGGCGGCATATGCCAAGTGGCTTCTACCCTTTATAACTCAGTGCTATTGACAGACTTAAAGGTGACATCAAGGCAAAATCACTCCTTACCTGTTGGTTATATACCCCTTGGTAGGGATGCAACGTATGCCAGCGGTGTCATTGACTTTAAATTTGAAAACCCCACAGATCATCCAGCCTATGTAGAGAGTTATGTGGAAAACAACCGCTTATATGTCAATATATTTGGTCATGAAAGTCTTAAGCCAGATACAGATATAAAGTTTGAATCCGTTATAACAGAGGTTGTCCCAGCCCCAGTGCCTAAGTATGAAGATGATCCGAGCTTAGAGAAGGGAAAGGAGATACAACAGCTTGCCCCCCTAGATGGGAAAAAGGTAGACCTATATAAGTATACTTACAAAGATGGAAAGCTCATAGATAAGGTGTTAGAAAGTAAAAGTTACTATCGCCCAAGAGCTGCTATTATAAGGGTCGGTACAAAGGAGCTGCCAGTTGAAATACCACAAGAGCAGCCGGAAGCGGAAGCAGAGGCAGAGACAAAACCAGAGACAAAACCAGAGACTGAACTAGAAACGGAACCGGAAGTAATAAATGATCCAAGTACCATGAACTTATATGAAGAGCAAGCTTAAATTTGAATAAAAAACAGCCTAGGGAATTTCATATTTCCCTAGGCTGTTTTTATAATCTTATTTATGACTGTGGTATAAAAAAGTCATCAATACTATCTGGAACTTTTGGTTCTTCAGGTTTAGGTTTTTCAGGTTTAGGCTCCTCAGGTTTAGGCTCTTCAGGTTTAGGCTTTTCAGGTTTAGGTTTCTCAGGCTCAGGTACTACTGGGGCCCAAGGATCAGTAAACCAATCATCACCTGTGTTACCCTCGTCTTTATCCTCATCTTCGTCATCGTCATCATTATCTTCTTCTTCCTCTGCTTTTTCTCTTTCAGCCTCTTGCTGTTGCAGATAAGTCTCTTCATTATGCACGTCACATATGCCGTTGCTAGTGGCATCTTCGCCGTCTGCATCCTTGTTTTTAACAGTGACAGTATATTTGACAGCATCTTCTGGGCAATAGTTATTAGCAATCTTACCAGAGATAGTACAGATATTTTCGTGAACGTGTAAGTCACAGAACTCAGTTGGTAAGTCTTCTTTTAGGAAGAAGTCGGTTGTAACTGTTGATCCGTTATGATCTTGCCTACAAAGGTCTGTTGCAAGCTTCCCTGAGATACCGCAAATTGTGGCTTCTGTTAGGCCAGGCGGAAGGGGAAAGTCTTTAGAAGGTAAGTTCTCATGAAGGTCTCTCATAATGACTGCCCATAAGTCTAAGGGGTAGCTACTGCCAAATGTAAGGGGCTTAGGTGTGTCGTGTCCCATCCATATTGTTGCTGCATAATAAGGCGTGTAGCCTGAGAAAAGCAGGTCATTATTCTTTGAGGTTGTTCCTGTTTTTCCAGCAATAGGCATGCCTTTAAATGTATTACTAATACGCCTTGCCGTACCACTCGTAACAACATCTTGCATCATATCTGTTAGCATATAAGCAGTTGATTCTTTAAGAACCATGTGACTATCTTGGTCATTTTCAAGTAAAAGATTATTATCTTGGTCCAGTACCTTGGTGTAAAAAATAGGTTGGTTGTAAACACCGTCGTTAGCAATGGTACTAAAGGCCGCTGTTAGCTCAAGTGGGGTTACACCATCCACACCACCTAGTGATAGAGACCGTGTTTTATCTTGGGGTGTTAAGGTTGTAAAACCAAACTGGGTTAAATAATCATAGGCTGTCTCAATACCAATGGTTTGGAGGGCCTTAACAGCAGAGACGTTCATGGAGTCTCTTATGGCTACTCTCACGGTTTGTGAGCCTCTAAAGCCAGCATACCAGTTCTTTGGGCTATAAGGTTTTCCACCAGGCGTTTCCCAGGTAAAGGGCTCATCAACGATAATGGTACCAGGTGACATTAGGCCAAGATCAATACCAGGGGCGTAGGCTGCTAGGACCTTGAAAACAGATCCTGGCTGACGCTTAGCCTGGGTTGCACGGTTAAAGGTACGATCACCTAACTTATCACCACGGCCCCCAGAAATTGCCCTAACATGGCCATTCGTGTGGTCCATTATGGTGATAGCAGCTTGAGGTTGGGGAATCCTAAAGAGTGTCCGTTTTAAAACCGTATCATCTGAGCTAATGCCCCAATCAGCTTCTTTTGAGAGTTTAAAATTCTCAGCGGCACTTTCGTTTTTAATAATGCCATCCCCGCCGTAGTGCTGGGTCTTACCATCAGCTTTTTTGACAGAGACACTATAAGATACTTTAAGCTCTGATGATTCAGTTGGGAATAAGTCTTCGTTATCCATATGCTTATCCACAATAGCCTGGGCCTCAGGGTCAAAAGTTGTATAAATATGTAGACCGCCCCCGTAAATCATGTTGGTTGCTTGTGTGGCTGAGATGCCTTGGCTAATTTGAAGGTCTTTAATTAAATCCTCAACAACCTGGTCTACAAAATAGTTGTGAGATGCCTTGGCAATAAATTGTTGATTTACTTTTGCAATTCTAGCATAAGGGTCATCGTCTAATGCCTCTTGTTTTTCCATGGCTGTAATATAGCCTTGTTCGTGCATTTTTCTAAGGATCGTTTCGGACTTCTTTCTATTGTTCTCCGGCTTAGAAATAGGGCTGTAAAAGGTTGGGTTTTGAGTGATACATGAAATAACCACAGACTCTGACAAAGTAAGGTCAGAAACGTCCTTATTAAAGTAACGGTTTGCGGCAGCTTGGACACCATTTTCGCCGTGGCCAAGGGGAACCGTATTTAGGTAAGACTCCAAAATAAGGTCTTTCTTATAGAGCTTATCAAACTGGAGGGCTAAGTACTGCTCCTGGATCTTTCTTGTATACTTCTTTTCGCTGTCTTTTAAAACGTTGATTTTAACCAGCTGCTGAGTAATTGTACTGGCACCTTCTGATGATCTTCCAGATTTTAGATTAGCAGCAATTGCCCTGAATATGCCGCGTATATCAATGCCGTTATGGTCATAAAACCGCTCATCCTCTGTGGCGATAAAGGCTTTTTGTAAGTTGTCTGGCATTTGATCAAGACTCGCATAAATACGGTTCTCGCCGCCTGATAACCGGTCCATCTCATTGCCATTCTTATCGTAAACAAATGAAATAAAGTCGGTTGTAGGCTTTATACTTGCTTGGCTAATATCAGGGGCTGTATTGATAATGCCCAGTACCACCCCAAGACCCGCCCCGACAACGGCAAATACTGCCAAGATAATGACGATAAAGGTTGCACGGAATGCCAGGATATTAGTCTTCTTTTTAACTTTTTTTGTTTTTGATTGTATCTCTTTGCTTTGTTTTGCACGAGATTTTTTAGAGTAATTCATATTCTTCCTCCCTCTGTAAGATATCATTATACCAAACATACATTATATTAAAAAGGATAATCGTATAAATGTTAGATAATATTTAAAAAGCCTATAAAGGCAAGTGGGTGAATAGACTAAATTAAGACCTACTTTAGTAGATTGCAAGGGGTGAAGGCTATTGCTAAAAGAAATAAGCGTCATGTTAAAATAGGGATTTATATGGTTATGTTTGTATTAATTACAGCAAGCTGGGCATTAATAAATAAAGAGGTAATGCCTGTTATTCGGTCTATGGCAAGAAGTGAGGCCAAGACCATTGCAGTTAAGTCTATTAATACAGGGGTTAATGCAACCCTTAGGGCAAATAAGGTGACAACCCAGGATTTGTTATTTTATGATTACAATGAAGCAGGGGAGATTGTTTCGTGGAATGTGGATTCTATTGGCATTAATGAGTTATGTGCAGATATTGCAGACCTTATTATTGATGACCTTACTAAGACGGGAGACATACAACTAAAAGTTCCCTTAGGGGTTTTGGCTGGTGTTCATATGTTCTCAAGTGTGGGTCCTAATATAAATGTCAAGGTTTTACCACAAGGGACAGCTAACATTGATTACAAAAATCAGCTTAGGGGAACAGGTATCAACCAGGTCAACCATGTGGTTTGGCTTGAGATTGAACTTAAGATGCAAATTGTGGTCCCCTTATCATCAGAGGAGATGATTATTAAAAGACGGGTGGTACTGGTGGATAAAGTCATTAGTGGTAAAGTTCCAACGCATTATTTAAATCTACCCTTTAATGAGTAAATTTATGCATGATTACCCATATAATGATATACTTAAACTAAAGAACCTATTTGAAATGAGGTAAAAGATGAAAATAACAGAAGAAAAAACTGAAAAAGTCATATTATTTGCTGCCCAAACACAAAAGCAAACAGATGACCAGGTGTGGGAAGGGTTAGATGAACTAGAGGAACTAGTCAGGACTGCTGGCGGAGAAGTTGCCCATAAGTTTGTCCAAAAGGTAGATAAAATCAATACGGGCCATTACCTAGGTAAGGGGAAGGTAGAAGAGTTAAAGGAAATGGTCTTAGAACTTGAAGCCACAGGGGTTGTGTGTGATGATGAATTATCCCCCATGCAAATGCGAAACCTAGAAGAAGTTTTGGATAGCAAAGTCATGGACCGGACCATGGTGATTTTAGATATATTTGCCCAAAGAGCTAGGTCTAGGGAGGGGAAGATTCAAGTTGAAATGGCTCAGCTAAGGTATAAGTTAACCCGCTTAACAGGCAAAGGGATTGAGCTTTCAAGGCTTGCAGGTGGTATTGGAACAAGAGGGCCTGGTGAGCAAAAACTTGAGACTGATAGGCGCTATATTAGGGACCGTATTAACCAGCTTAAGCAGGAGCTCAAAGAAGTGGAGAAGCATAGAAGTTTAATTAGGGAGCGCAGGGATAAGGTGGGCACCCCAGTTATTGCCATTGTGGGCTATACCAATGCAGGAAAGTCCACCCTCCTAAATGCCATCTCAGGATCAGATATTTACGCAGAAGACCAGCTTTTTGCAACCCTTGACCCAACTACCCGAAAGGTGGCTTTGCCCTCAGGCTCAGAGGTTATGGTGACGGATACAGTTGGTTTTATTAAGAAACTGCCCCACCATTTGGTCAAGGCCTTTTACTCTACCCTAGAAGAAACAAAATACGCAGATATTGTGCTTCATGTCATTGATTCTAGCTCCCCCCACATAGATTCACAGCAAAAGGTTGTCCATGAGACCCTCCAGATGCTAGGGGCTAACGAGAAGCCAATTATAGCCGTCCTAAATAAAACAGATATTTGCCAGGCAGATAGTGTCCATGTTTTAACACCTGTAGATGCCCAGGTAAAGATTAGTGCCAAGACCAGTGAGAATATAGAAGGGCTCTTAGGGCAAATAGAAGATCTTCTAAAAGACCGCCTAGAACCCATAGATTTGTTAATTCCTTATGAAGATGGTAGCATTCTATCTTACATTCATGACCACGGAGAATCTCTTGTTGAAGACCACCAAGCTGGTGGAACCCATATAAGCGGCTATATTCCAAAGGAAAAGTATTTCCAGGTCAAAAAGTTTTCTACAAAAATCGACATTTAAAGAGGGTGAGTGATAAAGATGACAAGGGATTGCGAGTATTAACATAAAGGTTAATTGTATTTGTCGAATATCTGAAAAATAAAACAAATAATGCGAAATGTTTAACTAGTAATTTGCTTATTTTCAATATATACTGTGACTAGTGAACAAATACAAAAAAGAGTTGGGTGGGAGATAGCGTGCAAAGAAGGATTTTAAGGGGAACAAGAATGTATCAAGGGGAACAAGGCAAATTATTAGACCTGAAATATTATATGCTAGAAAAACCAATTAACCCAGACATGTGTTATTATGGGATAGAGATTGAAAGCGGGACAGGGTATAATCGGCTGTTTTTATCAGAATCCAAAGAGTGGGTTGAGGCATTAATTGATAAATTCATTGGAAATGGGGTTACACCTACAACAATGACCTATATAATAGATGACATATTAGGAATACCTTGTTAGACTTAGTCTAACAAGGTATTTTTTGCATAGATATAACGTATAATAGGAGGTAAGAATTTGATTAAAAAATATAAAACCATTAAGAAAAGGGCTCAAATTGAGATAAGTGAGAAAAAATCCCGTTTTATTGCCACAGTTATGCCAGTTAAAAACCAAGAAGAGGTAGATGCCTTTATAAATGACCTAAAGAAAGAGTACTGGAATGCCAGTCATAATTGTTATGCCTATCAAATTGGTGAGCGGGATGAGATCCAGAGATTTAGTGATGACGGAGAACCACAAGGAACGGCGGGTAAACCTATTCTAGAAGTTCTAAAAGGTGAAGAATTAAGGGACACAGCCATTGTGGTTACCAGGTATTTTGGCGGAACACTTCTAGGCACTGGGGGGCTTGTTAGGGCCTATGGTAGAAGTGCCAAAGAGGGGGTCTTAGCCGCAGGGATTATTGAGCGAATACTAATGAGGCGCTATCTTATAACCATTCCCTATACCCTAGTGGGGAAAATACAATATTTATTAGCTGAAAATGGTTATATAACAGAAGATGAGAGCTATACGGATGAAGTGGCCATCCATGTCTTGGTAGAAGAAGATGATTGCGCAGTGTTCGAAAAGAAAATCATAGAACATACCAGCGCTGAAGCCCTTATTGAAAAAAAAGATACCCGCTATAAAGATATAGAAAAATAACCATTGACAAGAGATAAAAATCATATTATAATTATAACCAAGTAAACATATAAATTAAGTATGTTATATAAAATGTAAATAAAAAACAAATTAAATTGGAGGCGCAAGTTATGGGAAAAGTATATGGATCAGTTACAGAACTAGTTGGTAGAACACCGATTGTAAAGTTAAATAACATAGGTGGGGAAGATATAGCAGATATTTATGTCAAACTTGAGTGGATGAACCCAGGGGGCAGTGTGAAAGATAGGATTGCTCTTAATATGATCCAAAAGGCTCAGAAGGCTGGAAAGATTAAGCCAGGGGACACCATCATAGAGCCAACAAGTGGTAATACAGGGATTGGTCTTGCTTTAGTTGGGGCTGCTCTAGGTTACAAGGTAATCTTAACAATGCCAGATACAATGAGTATTGAAAGACGAAGCCTCCTTAAAGCTTACGGGGCAGAAGTAAAACTAACACCAGGAGCTGAAGGAATGAACGGGTCCATCAAACTTGCCAAAGATCTTGCACAGGAGAAAGGGTATTTTCTTCCCCAGCAATTTGAGAACCTGGCAAACCCAGAAGTTCACAGGGAAACAACAGCCAAGGAAATCTTAGATGATATGGGAACAGATATAGATGCCTTTGTTGCTGCTATTGGAACAGGCGGAACAATAACAGGGGTTGGAGAGATCCTAAAAAAAGCCATCTCTGGTATTGAAATTGTAGCAGTTGAGCCAACAGGATCAGCGGTTTTATCAGGCAAGCCAAAAGGGCCACATAAGATTCAAGGGATTGGCGCAGGGTTTGCCCCAGAGGTATTAAACACAGAAGTTTATGGCTCTATTGAGCTCGTTGACAACGACCAAGCAATGGAAACAGCAAGAGAAGTGGCCAAACAAGAAGGCCTACTAGTTGGCATCTCATCAGGGGCCAATATTGCAGCAGCCATAGCTGTGGCTAAGCGCCTTGGCAAAGGTAAGAAAGTCTTAACCTTATCACCAAGTAACGGGGAAAGATACCTAAGCACAGACCTCTACCAATCTTAATCTATAGGAGTTGTCAAAAGCTGCCTAGCTATGTTACAATAAGCCTTAAGAGGATACTTTAAGGAGGAAATAGGAAATGGCAGGACACTCAAAGTTTTCAAACATTAAAAATAAAAAAGCAAAAAACGATGCCCAAAGAGGAAAGATTTTTACAAAAATGGGTAGAGAAATTGCAGTAGCAATAAAAGAAGGTGGCGGACCGGACCCCAAGCTAAATGCACGGCTAAGAGATGCTATTGTAAAGGCTAAATCAAATAACATGCCCAATGATACAATCCAAAGAAGTATCAAAAAAGCATCAGGTGAAGATAATTCAGTTATTTACGAAAAAATTACTTATGAAGGCTATGGACCAAGTGGGGTAGCTGTAATTGTTGAGGCTTTAACAGACAATAAGAATAGGACTGCTTCAAATGTTAGACACGCTTTTTCAAAAGGCGGGGGCAACATGGGAACCACAGGCTGTGTTTCCTTTATGTTCGATAAAAAAGGTGAAATTGTCATTGAGCGAGAAGCAGTAGAAATGGATGAAGATGAGCTAATGATGTTAGCCATTGACGCAGGCGCCGAAGACTTTAACGCCGAAGAAGAAGGTTTTACCATTACAACTGAGCCAGAAGATTTCGCCCAGGTTCATAAAGAGCTAGAAGCTGCTGGCATTATTATGGCATCAGCGGAAGTTGCCATGATACCGCAAACAATCACAGAGCTAACAGATCAAGAAGACATTGATAAAATGGAAGCCATGCTAGACCTACTAGAAGACGATGAAGATGTTCAAGATATCTTCCACAACTTCGAATCAGAAGACTAAAAAAAAGTGACTGTCCCATATCTACCGGGACTGTCACTTTTGCTTTTGTCCCATATCTACCGGGACTGTCACTTTATGATCTAAGACAGCATATCCCTTTGCCGCTTCATAATAGCCTGGGTCAGCAAGTTTTCACTATGGCGGGATAACTCATGAAATTGGACCCTGGAAATATACATATCCGTACGATTCTTACCAAGTGATTCAAGAACCACACCATATAAAACAAAATCAGTCTCATATAAGCTAAGCTCAATATGTATAGAGTCATTGCGGTTAAGACTATATTTAGTAGCCACTAGCAGGCCCCCTGCGCTAATATCAAGGGTGGTTCCCTCACGCCAGTCGTCTGACTCTGTGGTTTTATACTTAAAGGTATTAATCCACTCAAGCCTAAAATACTTACGCTGTTGGTTTCTTTGTAAGGGGGAATTAATGGTGGCCTTATAGTAAAAATGGCCTTGCTTGTTTTTGGTCATCTTATTAATCTTCACAGAAGTTGTATAGATACAAGCCTTAGTAACAATTACAAAAGAATATGTTCTCTCAGCTATTAGCCTAACATATTCCCCTAAGACTAAAGGGGCGTGAAAAGAAATATCGTGATCGTTCCAATCAATAATCCTTGTAATATATGTTTTTTCTTCTTCTTTCCCTTGTACCACAATTCTAGCCGATGCATTCATATCTTTCATCACGAGATCTTGGTACTGATTGATGCTTTTCTGGATATTATCCATTATTTAAAACCCCTCTTTCTAGTATACATTGTACATACCATTATAATGCATAATGACAGATAAATACAAGTAAGATATAATAGGGTAGAGTGACAATAAACGACGCAATTAATAAACTAACAATATATTTGAAAAGAGGAAAGTAAATGCTTAAGAAAAAACAAGAATTTGAAGGAATAGTAGAAAAGGTTAAATTTCCAGATAAGGGAATCGTTACGATAGATGGGATCACAGTAGAACTTAAGGGGACAGTGGCAGGTCAAAAAATCCACGGCCGTATCCTTAAAAAAAGAAAAAACAAATGTAAAGCCCAGCTTCTATCAGTGTTAGAAAAAGCGCCTAATGAAGTAGAGCCCTTCTGCCAGTACTTTGGCCCGGGAAAGTGCGGTGGCTGTGCCCTGCAAAACCTGTCCCACCAAGACCAGCTCATTAGAAAAGAAAATCAGGTTAAAGAGCTCTTTGAAGAAGCAGGCATCACAGGCCACAAATGGAAGGGGATTAAGGCAAGTCCAGAAACATATGCCTACCGTAACAAAATGGAGTATTCCTTTGGGGATGAGTATAAAGATGGCCCCCTTGCCTTGGGTATGCATAAAAAAGGTGGCCGATTTGATATTATTACAGTAGACGGATGCCACATTGTTGATAGTGATTTTAGTGCAATCCTAAGACATGTTCTTGATTACTGCGCAAAGAAGGGCTTTACTTTCTATCATAAAGTGGGTCATGTGGGCTACCTGCGATTTTTAGTTGTGCGTAAGTCCAAAACCACAGGAGAAATCCTTGTTAACCTGGTAACATCAACTCAGACAGACTATGACTGGGCCGAGCTTGTTGACCAATTAGTAGGCCTTGAGCTCCTAGGCAAGGTATCTGGTTTCATCCACACAACAAGTGATAACGTTGGGGACGCTGTGAAGCCAGAAGGGGTAGAATTATTGTACGGAAAAGATTTTATCACAGAAGAAGTCCTGGGGCTGCAATTTAAAATAACCCCCTACTCATTCTTCCAGACCAATACCCTAGGATCGGAAGTTCTCTATCAGACAGTGATTGAAATGGCTGGGGACATTGATAAGAAGACAGTCTTTGACCTCTACAGCGGAACGGGGACCATTGCCCAGATTATGTCAAGTGCAGCAAAAGAAGTATATGGCATAGAAATTGTTGAAGAGGCAGTGGTAGCGGCAGAGGAGAACGCCAAACTAAATGGCTTAGCCAACTGCCACTTTATTGCAGGGGATGTCCTTAAAAAGATAGATGAGTTAAAAGGAAAACCGGACTTGATTGTTTTAGATCCCCCAAGGGAAGGCATTCATCCTAAGGCCATTGGAAAGATCATAGACTTTGGTGCGCCGGAGATTGTCTATGTGTCTTGTAAGCCATCATCACTTGTGAGAGATTTACAGATTATGATTGAAGGGGGTTATGTGGTGAAGGAAGTTCAGTGTGTGGATATGTTCGTACATACGAACCACGTTGAGAGTATAATTCTGATGACGTATTGTGGTTTGGAGGAGGAATAATAGGGGTTGACCACAATATGTTGTTGTTTTAGGGCAAAAAACGAGCGAAAATCGAGGTTGAAAAGTGCATTTTTGGACCCGATTTTTTAGGGGTTTTTATAGATGACATTCGATAAAAACCTTAATTGAAGAATAAAAATGAGAAAAGCAGGGTTGGAGATATGAAGTAATA
>CAZLPH010000057.1:0-12897 GCA_964561345.1 uncultured Candidatus Epulonipiscium sp. | reverse complement strand
GGGACAATCGGACACGTTGACCATGGTAAAACAACTTTAACAGCGGCTATCAGTATCACACTTCATGAAAGATACGGATTTGGTGAGTCAAAAGACTATGCTAACATCGATAACGCACCAGAAGAGAGAGAGCGTGGAATCACAATCTCTACATCTCACGTAGAGTATGAGACACCAAATCGTCACTACGCACACGTGGACTGTCCAGGTCACGCGGACTACGTTAAGAACATGATCACAGGTGCTGCTCAAATGGATGGAACAATCCTTGTAGTTGCAGCAACAGATGGTCCTATGGCTCAAACACGTGAGCATATCTTGCTTTCACGTCAAGTAGGTGTTCCATACATCGTTGTTTTCTTAAACAAATGTGATATGGTAGACGACGAAGAGTTATTAGAATTAGTAGAAATGGAAGTTCGTGAGCTATTAGACGAATATGACTTCCCAGGTGATGATACACCAATCGTTGCAGGATCAGCTCTTAAAGCTATCGAAGATCCATCTTCAGAGTGGGGCGACAAAATTGTTGAGTTATTTGAGCAAATTGAAGCTTATATCCCAGATCCAGTTCGTGATGTAGATAAGCCATTCCTAATGCCAGTAGAGGACGTATTCTCTATTACAGGACGTGGAACAGTTGCTACAGGTAGAGTTGAGAGTGGAGTGCTTAAAGTTCAAGATGAGATCGAACTTGTTGGTATTGCAGACGAAACTCGTAAAGTAATTTGTACAGGAGTTGAGATGTTCCGTAAGCTTCTAGATCAAGCACAAGCTGGTGACAACATCGGTGCGCTTCTTCGTGGAATCCAAAGAGATGAAATTGAGCGTGGGCAAGTTTTAGCTAAGCCTGGTTCAATTAAGCCTTACAAGAACTTCTTAGCAGAAGTATACGTTCTTAAAAAAGAAGAGGGTGGACGTCATACGCCATTCTTCTCTAACTATAGACCACAATTCTTCTTCAGAACAACAGACGTTACAGGCGTTTGTAACTTACCTGAAGGTGTAGAAATGTGTATGCCTGGCGATAACATCCAAATGGAAATTGAATTAATCAATCCAATCGCTATGGAAAAAGGTCTTCGTTTCTCAATCCGTGAGGGTGGAAGAACAGTAGGCGCTGGTACAGTATCAGAAATCATTGGCTAATTTGCAATTAATTAAAACTGACCTAGATTCAATTCTAGGTCAGTTTTTTTGTCCTTTTTTTGGGGTGGGCGGGATGCAAAGTTTGTGTTTCGGAAAGTCGGGGACGGTTAACAAGTTTGGCTAGTTATTAACTGTGGATGTTTGTTAACCGTCCCCAATTTTAAAAAACTGTTGCACACGTGAACATTATGCGTTATAATAAAGCGGAATGCACACGTGAACATTAGAGAGGAGCTTTTAATTATGAAAAAGTTTATGGATGAGAATTTTTTATTAGAAAATGATACTGCAGTAAGGTTATACCATGATTATGCAAAAGACATGCCTATTATGGACTATCACTGTCACTTAAGTCCCCAAGAAATATGGGAGGACAAACAATTTAAAAACATTACAGAGGTTTGGCTTGGAGGAGATCATTATAAGTGGCGAGCAATGCGCTTAAATGGTATACCTGAGAAAAACATTACAGGTGATGGCAGTGACTACGATAAGTTTATGGCATTTGCAAACACCTTATCAAGATGTATTGGAAACCCGCTCTATCATTGGACACACTTAGAATTACAACGTTATTTTGATGTATATGAAGTTCTTAATGAAGAAACAGCCCCAGCTATTTGGGAAAAATGTAACGCTGTTATTACAAGTGGCGAATTCTCAGCAAGAAAGCTAATTGAAAAATCTAATGTAAAAATGATTGGAACAACAGATGATCCAATTGACTCACTAGAATATCATGAGAAAATAAAAAGTGAAAATAAACTTACTGCCAAAGTATTACCGACATTTAGACCTGATAAGGGGATAGAAGTACGCCTTCCAGCATTTGGGCCATGGGTAGAAGCTCTTGGTAAGGTAGTAGGCAAAGAGATTAAGGAATATAGCCAGCTATTAGAGGCTTTAGAAGAAAGAGCTAAATTCTTCCATGAAAAAGGATGTAGAATGTCAGATCATGGAATTGCAAATATACCTTATGTAGAGGCGACTTTAGAAGAAGTAGAAGCTGTTTTTGCCAAAGGATTATCAGGTGAGGAAATTTCAGATAAAGAAGAAAATCTCTATAAAACACATATCTTACAGTTTGTTGGTAAGTTATACGCAAAACTTGGATGGGTTATGCAACTTCATATGGGCGCACTAAGAAACAATAGCGCTAAGATGTTTAATGAATTAGGAGCAGATGTTGGCTTTGACTCTATTGATGACGTTCAAATTGCAAAACCATTATCTAACTTCTTAGACTCACTACAAGCAACA
The DNA here is from genome assembly GCA_964561345.1 of uncultured Candidatus Epulonipiscium sp. Taxonomy (GTDB): domain Bacteria; phylum Bacillota; class Clostridia; order Lachnospirales; family Cellulosilyticaceae; genus JAAYSX01. The sequence goes on along the minus strand of CAZLPH010000057.1, from coordinate 10,488 downwards.
GATGAATTACCAAAAACAATTTTATATACACTTAACCCAGTGCATAACTATGTCCTTGGAACCATGCTAGGAAACTTCTCAGCAGATAGCCCTAGAGGCAAAATCCAATTTGGTTCAGGCTGGTGGTTTAATGATCAAAAAGACGGCATGATCTCTCAAATGAAAGACCTTGCAAACCTTGGATTACTTGGAAACTTTGTTGGTATGCTAACAGATTCAAGAAGTTTCTTATCCTATACAAGACATGAGTATTTCAGAAGAATACTGTGTAACTTAATTGGGCAATGGGTAGAAAATGGTGAGTTCCCTAATGATGAAAAGTTATTAAGTAGCCTTGTAAAGGATATTTCATTCAATAATGCGGAGGCTTACTTTCAAATAGATTAAAGAATGAGGTACACAAAATGGGTATAACGATTAAGGATATAGCAAAGATTGCAGGGGTATCTCACACAACAGTATCAAGGGCCTTAAACGATAGCCCCTTAATAAAAGATGAAACCAAAGAAATGATAAAGGAAATTGCCAGTACCCTTGAATATGTACCAGACCGTAACGCCAGAGCACTTGTAACGGCGAACTCTAACAATATAGGATTATTTTTCTCAAGTATCACTGTGGGAACATCAGCAAGCTTTTTTCAAGAAATTGTGGTAGGTGTCAGCAAGGAAATTCATAATGAATATAACCTGGTTATTAACGCAATAGATACCTATAAAAACTATAATGAAATTAATAAGAGAAGCTATGATGGCATCATTTTAGTTAGCCAGACCATAGAGGATGACCTATTTATTGCAGATATGGTCAAAAAGCAAATTCCTATAGTGGTTATTAATCGTAATATTAAAGACTTCAAGGTAACAAATATATTAAGTGATGATGAGGCAGGGGTATACGAAGGTGTATCCTACCTTATTAATCAGGGGCACAAAGAAATAGGATTAATTGAAGGAGAAAAAGGCTATGAGTCTTCAAAGCTTAGGAAGGCCGGCTATCTTGGTGCTTTACAGGACTTTCAAATAACCTTAGTAGATGACTATATTGTTCCGGGGAATTACACAATGGGTGGCGGATACCAGGCTATGGCAAGGTTTTTAAAGTTGCCGAAGTATCCCAAGGCGGTATTTTGTTGCAATGATGATATGGCTTTTGGCGCTGTTAAAGCAATACATGAGGCGGGGCTTGAGATTCCAAGGGATATTGCTATTATGGGATTTGATGATAGCTTATTTGCCCAGTATATGAATCCACCCCTAACGACGATTAAGCGCCCCATAGAAGATATTAGTAGTGAAGGTGTCAGATTGCTGTTAGAACAAATAGATAATAGGGATGCTAAGGTTAAGAAGATTTATAAACCATCATCTCTAATTACCAGAAAATCAGTATAAGGAGAGATTAACCATGGAAAGTATTACACAAGTATGCAATAAGACCGTGCACCCAGAAAAGATCATCCAATTTGGTGAAGGAAACTTTTTGAGGGCATTTGTTAACTGGATTACAGATAGCATGAATAAACAAGGCTTGTTTAACGGGAGCTCTGTTGTTGTGCAGCCGATTAAGCATGGGATGGTCAAAGAAATTAATGCTCAAAACGGACTATATACATTATACCTAAGAGGTATTAAAGATAAAAAAGCATTAAGTGAACATATGATTATTGAGTCTATTTCAAGAGGGGTTAATCCCTATGAGGACCTTGAGGAATATGCGGCCTTAGCAATTAATCCAGAATCAAGATTTGTTATTTCAAATACAACTGAAGCGGGTATAACAGTTAACCCAGAAGATAAATTAGAAGACACACCAGCAGGTAGTTTCCCGGCCAAAGTAACAGCCATGTTATATAAAAGATTTAGCCATTTTAAGGCGGATCCAAGTAAAGGCTTTATCTTTTTACCATGCGAGTTAATTGATAAAAATGGTGAGAAATTAAAAGAGAGTATATTAGAGTATATTTCCCTATGGAAATTAGAAGATGAGTTCAAGCAGTGGGTATGTGATCATAGCGTATTTTGTAATACCCTTGTTGATCGTATTGTACCAGGCTATCCAAGAGATCGTATGGACGAAATAAAAGAAGAACTTGGATATGAAGATAACTTAGTTGTAGAAGCGGAGCAGTTTCACTTATGGGTTATTGAAGGGGCAGATTCTGTTAAAGATGAGTTCCCGGCAGATAAGGCTGGCTTAAACGTATTGTTTGTAGACGATTTAACCCCTTACCGTACCCAAAAAGTAAGGGTTTTAAATGGTGCTCATACAACTCTAGTACCAGTATCTTATTTATATGGCATCGATACAGTAAGAGAGAGTGTTGAACACCCAGTTATGGGAAGATGGATTAAAGAAGCTGTTTTTGATGAGATAGCGCCGGTTCTACCACTGCCATTAGAAGATGTGAAAAGCTTTGCAGATGATGTCATGGACCGCTTTACCAATCCATTTGTAAAACATTACTTAATGAGTATTTCATTAAACTCTATGTCTAAATATGAAACAAGGGTCTTACCAACATTGCTTGAATATTATGAGCAAAATAATAAGCTCCCAGAAAAATTAGTTTTTTCACTAGCATCTTTAATGGTATTTTACAAAGGCTATAGAGGCAAAGATTCCATAGCATTACAAGACGATGAGGATATACTTGAGCTCTACAAAAATGTTTGGGCAAAATATGATAAGAAAGAGATAGGACTTGAAGGCGTTGCAGAGCAGGTTCTAGGATACCAGAAAAACTGGAAAATGGATTTAAATAAGATTGACGGCTTAACCGCAATGATAACAAGCTATCTAGAGCTTATTTTAAATGAAGGTATGGAAGCAGCAATTGCTAAAATGATGTAAAGGAGCTAGCCAAATGAAATGGATACGCATACAAGCAGACGATAATGTGGCTGTAGCATTAAGCCAATTAGAAGTAGGGCAAGTCTTAGACTTAGATAATGGAAATGTAGAAGTGACACAGCTTATTCCACAAGGTCATAAGGTTGCCATTAAAGCGATATCAAAAGAAGATATGATCATGAAATACGGAATGCCTATAGGGCACGCAATAGCCGATATAAAAGTTGGAGAGCATGTTCACACTCACAATACAAAAACAAATTTAAGTGATCTTGTTGAATACAAATATGAGCAAGAATTAGCAGATCCAGTCTTTGAAAATGAAAACCGTACTTTTATGGGATATAAAAGAGCAAATGGTGACGTTGGCATAAGAAATGAAGTATGGGTTATACCAACAGTAGGGTGTGTTAATGGAACAGGCAATACCATTATAGAAACTTTTAAAAAGACCCTTGATACAGTTGAAGTGGATTATATGGGGGTATGGGGTCATAACTATGGTTGTTCTCAATTAGGAGATGACCATGAAAACACAAGAAAGATCTTATCTAATATGGCCCGTCACCCTAATGCTGGTGGTGTTTTAATTATTGGTCTTGGATGTGAAAACAACCAGATAGATCAGTTTAAAGAGTTGCTTGGTGATGTGGACCCAGCCAGGGTTAAATTTATGGTTGCCCAAGAAGTAGAAGATGAGATTGAAGAGGGTGTTAAACTTCTAAAAGAGATTTATGACGTGGCGAAACATGACAAAAGAGAAGAAGCGCCACTTTCGAAATTAAAAATAGGCCTCAAATGCGGTGGGTCAGATGGCCTATCTGGCATTACAGCCAACCCCTTACTCGGTGTGTTTTCTGATTACTTGGTGGCCCAGGGCGGCACAACTATTTTAACGGAAGTACCAGAAATGTTTGGAGCAGAAACCCTTCTTATGAAGCGGGCTATAGATGAAGATGTTTTTGATAAGACAGTTGAGCTCATTAATGACTTTAAAGAATACTTTATAAGTAACAAACAGCCTGTCTATGAAAATCCATCTCCTGGTAATAAAGAGGGCGGTATTACATCTTTAGAAGATAAGTCACTAGGGTGTACGCAAAAATCAGGAAATTCTCCTGTAATGGATGTCTTAAAATATGGTGAACGTTTAAGAGTACCAGGTCTTAACCTACTAAGTTCACCAGGAAATGACCTTGTTGCATCAAGTGCCCTAGGGGCAGCAGGATGCCAGATGGTCTTATTTACAACTGGAAGAGGTACGCCTTTTGGAAGCTTTGTACCAACAATGAAAATAGCAACCAATACAAGCTTAGCCACTCGTAAGAAGAACTGGATTGACTTTAATGCGGGTGTTCTAGTTGAAGGTGAGCCTATGGACACAGTCGCTAGAGACTATATTGACTATATTATAAAAGTAGCCAGTGGTGAACTGGTAAATAATGAAAAAATGAATTTTAGAGAACTAGCTATTTTTAAAACAGGCATAACATTATAATTTAAAATTTATAAAGCATTATACAATAGAAGAATTCAGGGCATCATAAGATACGTAAAGATCATTCGTGATTTTTACGTATTTTTTGTTGGAAAAATTAAAATATATGTTGATATTTACAGAGAAATCGTATATAATCAAAGTATACTTACACTCTAGTATACAAGCTAAAGTGTATCACCAAGGAATTATATACATTACCCAAGGAGGAATTTATATGAAAATGACATTACGCTGGTTTGGAAGTAAGCACGATTCAGTTACACTAGAACAAATTAGGCAAATACCAGGTGTTACAGGTGTTATTACGACTTTATATGATAGTAAAGTAGGAGAAGTTTGGCCTATGGAAGAGATTATGAAGATGAAAGAAGAAGTTGAAGCAAGTGGACTTGAAGTATCAGGGATAGAAAGTGTTAACATCCATGATGCCATTAAAATAGGCTTACCAGAACGAGAGCAATATATTGAGAACTACATTCAAACATTAGAAAACTTAGGTAAAGCTGGAATTAAGATGGTGTGTTATAACTTTATGCCTGTCTTTGACTGGACGCGTTCAGAGCTAGCGAAAGTTAGAGAAGACGGATCAACAGTCTTATCTTATGACCAAGACTTAATTGATCAAATTGACCCAGAAGCTATGTTTGATCAAATTGACCAAAATAGTAATGGCTTTGTGATGCCAGGATGGGAACCAGAAAGACTCGCCCAGGTAAAAGAGTTATTTGAGCAATATAAAGATGTTGATTCAGAGACCTTATTTCAAAACCTTGTCTACTTCTTAAATAAGATTCGCCCAGTATGTGAGAAGTATGACATTATGATGGCAATCCATCCAGATGATCCAGGTTGGCCAGTATTTGACCTACCAAGAATCGTAAAAAACAAAGAAGATGTTAAGAGGCTTTTAGATACAGTAGATGCAAAGTTTAATGGTCTTACCCTATGTACAGGCTCATACGGATCAAATCCAAACAATGATATTTGTGACATTATTCGTTTGGCCAAGGGAAGAGTTCACTTTGCCCACGTTCGTAATGTGATTCATCATGGACCAGGTAAATTTGATGAAGCAGCCCACTTATCATCAGATGGCTCTATGGACATGTATGAAATTTTAAAAGCATTCCACGAGACTGGTTTTGAAGGTGCAATGCGCCCAGATCATGGCCGTGCAATTTGGGGAGAAGTGGCAATGCCGGGATACGGATTATATGACCGTGCACTAGGTGCAACTTATTTAAATGGTTTATGGGAAGCAATTACTAAGTCAGACTGTAAATAAGAATTCCATCCATGCATTTATATAGAAAGAAGGTAGCTATGAGATTATCGGAAAAGGAATTAGGAAATAATAAAGTATGGGAAGATGCAGGATTTGACCTACCGAAATTTGACCGTGAAGCAATGATAAAAAAGACAAAAGAAAATCCAGAATGGGTTCACTTTGGAGCAGGAAACCTTTTTAGGGCATTTCCAGCGGCGGTTGCCCAAGATCTGCTTAATAGGGGAATTTTAGAAACGGGTATTATTGTAGCAGAGGGCTATGATTACGAAATCATCGAAAAAAGCTACAGAAATTTTGATAATCTCAATATTTTAGTAACCCTAAAGCCAGATGGCAAGTTAGATAAAAAGGTCATTGGCAGTATTGCTGAGACCTTAACCGTCGATACAGCTAATACCCAAGACTGGAACCGCCTAAAAGAAGTCTTTAAGAGTCCAAGTTTAAAAATGGCGTCATTTACCATTACAGAAAAAGGCTATAGCTTAGTAGATGCTAAACAAGAGTTCCTAAAAGATGTTGCCAGTGATATAACGAAAGCGCCTGCCACAGCAACGAGTTATATTGGTAAGCTAACAGCCCTGTGCTACGAAAGATTCCAAAATGGAAAACTACCACTAACATTAGTAAGTATGGACAACTGCTCCCATAACGGTAGTAAGCTTGAAGAGGCAGTTTCTACATTTGCAAGATTATGGGTAGAAAACAAAATGGTAGATGCAGAATTCTTAACCTATGTATTAGAAGATATTTCATACCCTTGGACCATGATTGATAAAATTACCCCAAGGCCGGCAGATACAGTTGTAAAAATGTTAGAAGAAGTTGGCTTTGAGGATACTGAGGCAATTATAACAGCTAAAAACACTTATGTGGCAGCTTTTGTTAATGCAGAAGAGCCACAATATCTAGTCATAGAAGATAATTTTAAAAATGGTCGCCTTCCACTAGATAAAGGTGGTATAATCTATACGGATAAAGAAACAGTGGATAAGGTGGAAAAGATGAAGGTATGTACCTGCCTTAACCCGCTTCATACGGCTCTAGCTATTTATGGGTGTTTATTATCTTACGAGAAAATATCAGATGAGATGAATGATAAGGAGCTTGTTGGATTAATTGAGCAGGTTGGTTATGTTGAAGGCTTACCGGTTGTTGAGGATCCTGGGATTATCGTACCGAAAGACTTTATTGATGAAGTCATAGAAGTTCGATTGCCAAATCCTTTTATGCCAGATACCCCCCAAAGAATTGCTTGTGACACGTCACAAAAACTAGGCATTAGATTTGGTGAAACAATAAAGGCTTACGCTGCAAGTCCTGATTTAGATGTTAGTGACTTAACATTTATTCCACTGGTACTGGCAGGGTGGTGCCGTTATTTAATGGCAGTTGATGATGAAGGGAATGCTTTTGAATTAAATCCAGATCCATTAATTCCATCCTTAGAGCCTATTATAAGTAAGATAAAATTAGGGGAGCCAGAGGGTGCCCGTGAGATTGTAAAAGAAATCTTATCTAATCAAGCTATTTTTGGTGTAGACTTATATGGCATTGATTTAGGTGAAAAGATAGAAGATTTATTTATAGAATTAATTGAAAGAACAGGGGCAGTGCGCAGTACCCTTGTAAAGTATTTATCAAAGAAATAAGGTATGGTGAAAAAAGTGCAACTTATGGAGCGAAAAGCAAAAGAGACGGCGCGGGAATATGCCTTCCGTACGATAAAACACAATATTATATTCTTGGAACTAGAACCAGGGAGTATGATTAGTGAAAATGAATTAGCAGCAGCTATAGGTGTCAGTCGTACACCTATACGGGAAGCGCTAATTGAATTAGCAAAACTAAAATTCGTCGAAATATATCCCCAAAAAGGCAGCTTTATCTCATTAATCGATAGTGAACTAGTTGAAGAGGTAAGATTTATTCGGTTAATACTTGAGCTTACCATGGTTGAGTTAGCCTGTGATGTGGCACGGCCAGAAGATATTATCTTATTAGAAGAAAATATGAATTTACATGATTTTTATATCCAACACAAGATGTTAAACAAGCAATTGCAATTAGATAATAAGTTTCACGAATTACTATTTGCTATCTGCAATAAGAATTTTACACATGACTTACTAGAAGGTATGATGGCACATTTTGACCGGGTCCGTAGTTTGAGCCTATCCACCCTTAAAGATAATAAGGTGGTTTCAGACCATAGAAAGCTTGTAGATGCTATTGCTAATAAAGATAAAGAGCTAGCCAAAGAAATCACTAAAAATCATCTATCACGCTATAAAACAGATGAAGAAGGATTAAAAAAGCAATATCCGCACTATTTTAAAGAAGCTTGAGGGTAAAACCTCAGGCTTTTTTTGTATTAATCCTATAAAAGAATAAAAAGGATTGATTTTATTGTTTAAAACTACTATAATAGAAGTATCACATAATGAAACAGTGTATCGCTAGGTGGTACGCCTAAGAAAGATATAAAGATAGGCGTAAGGTAAGGAGATGGTTTTACCATTGGGAGGAGAATTAAATGAGTAAAAATGTACAGTCAGTAGACAGGGCTTTGGTGATTTTAGAAACCTTATCTCTACACCCCAAAGGATTAGGTGTAGGGGAAATCAGTGAGCGGACAGGGCTTCACAAAAGCACTGCACACCGTTTATTAGCAACTTTAGTAGATAAGGGCTATGTCAAGCAAAACAAATACAATAATTATCAGTTGACCCTGAGGTTATTTGAATTAGGGAGTAAGCTAGTTGAAGAATTGGACGTTTTAGAGGTTGCTAGGCCTTATTTAAACCAGATTTTAGATGCGGTTAATGAAGTTGTCCACCTGGTTGTTTTAGAAGATGATGGGATTGTTTATGTTGATAAAGTAGAACCAGACAAGACCATCCGTATGCATTCTAGAATAGGAATCCGTCGGCCACTATATTGTACAGCTGTAGGGAAGGCAATCTTATCTACAATGGAAGAAGAGGATGTAGGTAAGATATGGGGGCAAAGTGATATAAAAGAACTAACAGAGTATACAATTATAGACTTAGATGACATGAAAGAAGAACTAGAAAAAGTCCGTGCCAAGGGGTATGCCACAGATGAGCAAGAAAACGAAATTGGCGTACGGTGTATCGCCATACCCTTATTAGACTACACCAAGAAAGCCTGGGGCGCCATTAGCATATCAGGCCCTGTAGAACGTATGACGGATGAGGCATTTGAAGAAATTATTCCAGTACTAATACCAATAGGTAATCAAATAAGAACTGAATTAGGATACCATGAAGACTAAATAAAGGAGGCTATAACATGTCAGAAGTTATGTTAATAGGAGAACCGATCGTTATACTAACAGCCCAAGAGCTAGGTGGCATTCAAAGTGTCTGTGACTTTAGAAGGTCAATAGCAGGAGCTGAGATTAATGTGGCTGTAGGGCTTATTAATCTTGAACACCCAGTTAGTTATGTAACAAAATTAGGAGGGGATCCTTTCGGTCCTTATATTGAGAATTTCTTAAATGAAAAAGGAATTGATACATCCTACGTTAGCTATACGAATAAAGCATCAACGGCTTTTCAGCTAAAAGGTCAAACAGAAGATGGAGACCCAGAGGTGGTTTACTTTAGAAAAGGATCAGCAGCTTCCCATCTTTCCAAGGAAGACGTTGCGCCTGTATCTCTAGAAGGAATCAAACTGATCCATATTACAGGAATACCACCAGCCCTATCTCAGGGTTCTAGGGATGCAATCTATGCAATGATTGAAAAAGCCAAAGAAAAAGATATTTTTATTACCTTTGATCCGAATATTAGACCCACACTTTGGGATACTAAAGAAGAAATGATAAGTGTTCTAAATGATATCGCATCTAAGTGTGATATGATTTTACCTGGTATTAGTGAAGGTAAGATACTAACAGGTAGTGATGACCCTAATAAGATTGCAGACTTTTATCTAAATATGGGTGCTAAGATAGTTGTTATTAAGCTTGGGGCTGAAGGGGCATTTGTTAAGACCAAAGATGAGAGTTTTACAGTTCCAGGATTTAAGGTTGATAAGGTTGTTGACACAGTTGGGGCAGGCGATGGCTTTGCTGTGGGTGTGCTTAGTGGTGTTCTTGAAGGATTATCTTTAGAAGCTGCCGTTACCAGAGGTAATGCAATAGGATCTCTTCAAGTTATGGTAAGGGGAGACAATGAGGGCTTACCAACCCACGAAAAGCTAGACAAGTACTTGAAAAACCATAAAAGAGATTGATTTATAATATTAAAAGAGTTACAATTATATATATGAAACATAGTTTCACCAAATGAAACCCAAGGAGGAAATAAAATTATGAACCCAAGAATGAAAACATTAAAAAGAATCCACGATACAGGTGTTGTTGCAGTTGTTAGAGCAGAAAATGAGGCCCAAGCAGAGAAAATTTCAAGAGCATGTATGGACGGTGGTATTAGTGCCATCGAAGTTACTTTTACCGTACCAGGTGCTGATCGTGTTATAGCTTCTTTAAAAGAAAAATTTACAGAAGATGAGCTGGTTTTAGGGGCAGGAACAGTTTTAGATAGTGAAACAGCACGTATTGCTATTTTAGCAGGGGCACAATATGTTGTAAGCCCATGTTTTGACTTAGAAACAGCTAAACTATGTAACCGCTACCAAATTCCATATATGCCAGGATGTATGACAATTTCAGAAGTTGTTGAAGCCATGGAAGCTGGGGCAGATGTTATTAAAGTATTCCCAGGAAATGCCTTTGGACCAGACTTTATTAAAGCAATTAAAGGGCCACTTCCACAAGCAACACTTATGCCTACAGGTGGCGTTAGCTTAGATAACGTTG